>CATPAM010000333.1 GCA_955651735.1 Candidatus Acidiferrales bacterium
ATTACGGTTGGTATGTTGGGACGGCTCGCTAAACCACTTAGCTAAAGGGGTCCAACCTCGACCACTTCTCCGGGTTGCACAGATCGGAGAGCGTCAGCACAGGCTGGCATAAGTGGCAGGAAATCCTTCACGCGATTCGATTTCGCGGAAAGGATCAAGATAGTTACACTCCGCCCCGTCATGTTCTGCTGGTACTTGATATTCCTATCGCTCGTGAGAAGCACATCCCAACGCCATTCAGCAAGCGTAAAAAGCTCGCCGTTCTTCTTGGACCCAAAACCGGCCTGCCGTACCGTTTGGCGCTCATGGCCTAAAGCGGTGAGATTCTCTTTCAGGGCGGCGGGCAGACATTCGTCGATCAGGACTTTCATTTCCCGAAGCGCGCCAGAAGGAGTGTTTTTGCGTCCTCCAACGCCGCGATGGCTTGCTCTCGGCTCACGCCAGGGCATTGCTGCAAGAATTCATCCAGCGTTTCTCCGCCCTCTAGGTAGTCAAGTAGCATCTGGAACGGGACGCGCGTGCCGCGGAAAACGGGTTCACCGCTGTGGATCTCTGGGTCTTGAATAATTACGCTTTCAGAGACTTTGGGCATCGCGAACCTCCCGTGCGCGCCCCAATTGTCTCATCCATCGAGGGAAACGGCTCTGAAAAGTGCTGGTCGCGCAGGCGAAATTGTGACGCTACGCCCGCGCGCTCAAAGACCACAAGGCATGCGACACCCGCTGCCCCCAAGGAGATGCAAGTGCTCGCCTACATGTCGTGGCCGTGCCGCGGTGGTCCGCAAACCGGCCCAATCACTTTTTCAGTCGCGATTTGCTGGTGAATTATTTAGTGAGCCCCTTCCGGGCTGCAGCTCCCCAGACTCTTGACCACTTTCGTCGGCTCAAACATCTCCGCGCCACCGTTTCCGCTCGACTTCTTCCCCTTGAGCTCCACGCGGTCGCCTGGCTTCACGTCCACGCTCCCTGCCTCCAGCGCATACGACTTGTTTTTCTTCTCGTCCACCAGGCGCAGCCCATCGTCGGTCTGCCGAACGCAGCCCGTCACCGCGCCATGGTGATGCAGAGCCAGAAACAGCACCCCAGCCCCGGCCGCTGCGGCGCCAACCCCAATCCCGATTGCCTTGCCCGAGCCATATCCGCTTTTCGGCGCAATATACCCGGGCGTGCCCGGTGTCCCCGTCCCCATTCCCGTTCCCCCGCCTCCATACTGTGCCAGTGCGGAACTCGCCAGAACTGTTGTCAGGCAAATCCCCAGCGCTATTCTCAGCCCCTGCCGCATAATCCCGGACTTCTCTGCGCCGTTTGCGCAGCCAATCTCTTTTGTCTTCAAGGTGTTCCTCCTGGCAGGCGAAGCGCGTTGCTGAGCACCTCGCATCCCGCCGCCAGCAGATTCACTCAATCCGCAAAGCCTGTTGTCCAACAAATGTGAACACCCCGTCATTTTCCTGTCCCCGAGTGAGGGTGCGATTTTTGACTTTGTTTTTTCTTGGTTCCTACCTAGCGCAACTTGACCAACTCCGAAAATCGGCCAGCTGCTCCTTGCTTGTACGTCTGCCAGTTATAGTTAGTTAACCTCTCTGCTGTCCTACGCCATGACTGTCGCGCAGCCCTGGCCGGCAACCCGGCCCCACAGTTCCTCAACCGTCGCAGCGCGGCCCTGCAATTTGCGTGCTCTGCTAAACTGAAGAACCGATGACCGTACAGCGTGAAACTCTTGAGGCCGACGTCCTGATCGTCGGCGCTGGCCCCGCCGGTCTGGCCTGCGCCCTGCATCTCGCCAACCTAATCAAGAAGCACAACGAGTCCGCCCCCTCCGGTGGACCCTCGCTCTCCGCCGAAAATATCTACGTCCTCGAAAAAGGCCGCGAGATCGGCGCGCACCAACTCTCCGGCGCCATCATGAACCCCAAAGCCCTCGCCGAGCTGGTCCCCGATTTCGTGAAGAGCGCCCCGCTAGATACTCCGGTGACGGATGATGCCGCCCTGTTTTTCACGAAAGGTTCCTCGTTCCGGTTTCCTATCACTCCGCCTCCCTTCAAGAACAAAGGCAATTACGTCGTCTCCCTCAACCGCATGACGAAATGGCTTGGCGGCCTCGTGGAAAAATCCGGCGTCAATCTCTTCACGCAATTTGGCGGCGCGGAGCTGATTTACGAACGCGAAGACATCGCGGGCGTCATCACCGAAGACAAAGGCGTCGACAAACACGGCAAGCCCAAGGACAACTACACACCGGGATACGAATTGCGCGCCAAGGTCACCGTGCTTGCGGAAGGCCCGCGCGGCTCGCTCACCAAACAACTCGTCCAAAAAAACAAGCTCGACAACATTAATCCTCAGATTTACAGCATCGGCGTCAAGGAACTCTGGGATGTGCAGCCTGGCCGCATCCAGCCCGGCTATGTCGCGCACACCCTCGGCTGGCCGGTGCCCACGAACATGTATGGCGGCGGCTGGATTTACGGCCTCACCAACAATCGCCTCTCCATCGGCCTGGTAATCGGTCTCGAATACTCCGATCCCCAATTCGATCCGCACGAAGCCTTTCAGATTTGGAAGACCCATTCTTTCCTCAAGAAAATTCTCGAAGGCGGCAAGCTGGTCCGCTACGGTGCAAAAACCATTCC
>CATPAM010000334.1 GCA_955651735.1 Candidatus Acidiferrales bacterium
CCCATGGCTTCTTCGCGCTCTTGCAAATTGATCCAGTGGCGGATCTTGCTGCGCGCGTGCGAGGATTTCGCGAAGCTGAGCCAGTCGCGACTGGGCGTGTGGCCTTTCTGCGTCAGGATTTCAACGACGTCGCCGCTGACAATCTCGTGGCGCAGAGAAACCATTTGGCCGTTGACCTTGGCGCCGACGCATTGGTGGCCGACCTCGGTGTGCACGTGATAAGCGAAATCCACGGGCGTGGCGCCGCGCGGCAACTCGAGAACGCGGCCTTTTGGAGTAAAGGCATAAACCTCCACGGGGGCGAGGTCGACTTTAAGAGTGCTGAGAAATTCGCCGGGCTCTTCCAGTTCTTGCGACCACTCGATCAGTTGCCGCATCCAGGTGATGCGCTGATCGTCTTCCTGCGCGGGTTTGCCGTCTTTGTATTTCCAGTGCGCCGCCACGCCCTCCTCGGCGATGCGGTGCATTTCCTGGGTGCGGATCTGCACTTCAAAGGGCTGGCCGCCGTGAAGCACGGTGGTGTGCAAGGATTGGTACAGATTGGGCCGGGCCATGGCGATGTAATCCTTAAATCGCCCAGGGACAGGCCGCCAGATGTGATGCATCACGCCGAGGGCCGCATAACAGTTCCGCTCGGTATCGGTGACCACGCGAACGGCAAGGAGATCGTAGACTTGCTCGAGGCCGCGCTCCTGGCGCACGATTTTGCGGTGCAAGGAATACAAGCCTTTGACGCGCGCTTCGAGCTCCGCGGGAATGCCATTTTCAACGAGCTTGGAACGAATGGTGCCTTGAACTTCGTCAAGGAATCTTTTATGGAGCGGGGCCTTGTCCAAGACTTCCTTTTGCAGCGCCAAAAACGATTCGGGTTCGAGGTAGCGGAACGAAAGGTCCTCCAGTTCGCCACGAACGATGCCCATGCCCAGCCGATGAGCGATGGGCGCATAGATGTCGAGAGTTTCGCGGGAGATGCGCTGCTGCTTGGCAGGCTCCAGATATTCCAGGGTCCGCATGTTGTGCACACGGTCGGCAAGCTTGACTAGCACAACGCGAACATCGTTGACCATGGCCAGAAGCATTTTGCGAACGTTTTCCGCCTGGCGCGTCTCCGGAGCCATCATGTTCAGGCGGCCAATCTTGGTGACGCCCTCCACCAATCGCGCCACTTCGGCACCGAAGCGCTCCTCGATGCGGGAGATGGGAAACTCCGTGTCTTCCGTGACGTCGTGAAGAAGCGCCGCAGTGAGGGTAATAGCGTCCAGACGCATGTCGGCGAGGATGTGGGCCACTTCCAGAAGATGAGTGAGATAAGGGTCGCCGGAACTGCGAAGCTGGTCCCGGTGGCGCTCCGCAGCGATTTCGTAGGCGCGGCGCACCATCCAGGGATCCTCGGAGGGGCGATTCTTGCGCAGTTTGGCGAGCAACTCATCCAGGCGGGCGTCCAGCTCGCGCTCCGTGCGGTCGCGGTGAAAATGGAGGGGTAAATTGCTGGGCGACGGCATAACCTAGTTTACGTCAGAAGAACGGACCCTGCGAGGGTCGACCGCTTCCGCAAAAGAAAACAACGCGTCCTCGCGAACGCTCCTTTTGGGCGATCGAAAAAGCTTGCGCCTCAGGATGTGGTCTGCGGCTGCTCGGAGCGCTTCTGCTTGATTTCCTTGACCTTGTCGACCAGGTCGTCAGCTTGTTTCAACAACGCCTCGCGCTCTTCCTTGCTTTCCACCATATCCGCCTTGCGCCGGTAGAGAAGGTTGAGGTAAGCCATGGCATCGTCGTAATCGGGCCTGAGGGAAATGGCCTTTTGCAGGTCGGCGATTCCTTCGTCGATTAGCGGGCCATATTTGGAAGCATATTCAGAGCGAATGGCGGGTGGCAGCGGGTCGGTATCCCTGACCTGCTTCTTGGTGTTGTTCTTGTTGTATTCCATGCGCATTTCGCCATTGGCGCGAAACGCCAGCGTCCAGTCGATGACACCGATCCAGTAGTAAGGCTCGGGATCGTCGGGCTTCAACTGAATGTGCTTCTGATGATAGGTTTTGGATTCCTCAAATTTTTTGGGATCAAAAGGCGTGCCACCCATCAAGAAAAGGATCGAGCCGATTTGGTCGATGGCCGAAAGATTGTTGGGATCTTTGTCCAGAATCTCCTTGAATTCCTGGATGGCCTGGTTCCCGCGATCCTGATTCTCCTTCGAGGGCGCCCCCGGAATGTACAGGCTGGCATACGCAGTGCCCAGATATAGACGCGCGTTCAGAAGATCGGGGTCCGCTTCCTTGGCCTGCTTGAAATTTTCAATGGCCGCGTCGGACTGACCGTTCTTAAAGGCATTTACGCCCTTATTAAGCAGGTCGCGAGCCTTTAGCTTGTTGCAGCCGGAAGCTGCAAATGCGAGAACCAGGATGGCGGCGAGCGCGGCAACCCGGCGAGCAGTTATCTGAAGCGATGCATGAGTCATGAAGCGTCCATCCCCACTTGTGCGCGGCCCGGTCTTAGCCGATACCAGCGCTAGAATTCAAATGCGCCGTGCGAGAGGCAATCTAATCTGTTTCCGCCAGTTTTTCCAGCCCAGGGGTCATAAGACCAACGGACCATACACCCGCGGCATGCATGACGTCTATGACCCTGGCGACGACCTGAAACTCCAGAGCGCCATCACCGCGAACGAAGGCCGTACGATTGGCCTTGGATCCGAAAATCTGTTCCAACCTGCCGCGCAACCCGTCCCACTCCACAGCCTCTTGATTGATGCGCAACGACCCGTCGGCAAGCACCTCAACGACGATGCCGCCGGCTGCGGATCGGCCGGAAGTTCGGGCGCAGGCTGCGGCAACTCCACCGCGAGACCGCTTGGCTTGTGCGCGATGATCATAAAAATGACCAGCAGCACCAGCAAAACGTCAATCAACGGAACCACGTTCATTTCAACGAAGATTCCGCGATTCGAACCGCCAACTGACATACCCATGAGCCACCTCGTTCGGAAAAATTCCCGCGAGGAGGACTCTCACATCCCAGAGAGCAAGCTTACGAACCTGTATTCTGCAACCCGGGCCCTGGAGAATTCTATTGGCCGGCCTCTAGCTTGGCGGTGATGAGGCCAACTTTATCGATGCCGGAGCCGCGCATGATGTCGATGGCGCGCGCGACTTCGCCAAACAATACATCGCTATCGCCCTTAACAAAAGCGATTTTCTCGGCGCGATCCTTGAAAATTTGTTCGATGCGCGGGCCGAGGTTATCCCAGGTGGAGTCTTCGTTATTGATTTTGACTTTGCCGTTGGTCAGCACCTGGACGACCACCGTCTTGTTCTCGAGTTCCACGTCTTGCTTCTGGTTGGGATTCGGCTGCGGCACCAGGGTGTCCAGTCCCTTGGGTGTGAGCGGAGTGATGACCATGAAAATGATCAGAAGCACCAGCAAAATGTCGATCAGCGGAACGACGTTCATCTCCGCCATCGCACCGCCTTTACTTTCACCTACCTGCATTCCCATTGAGCTTCTCCTGTCGGCCCGCACCTAGCGAGTATTGCGGGCCGTCGTGCCGCGCCGTTGTGGGAAGCGGCGCGGCGGCAAAACCGGGAAAAACACAGCAAACGAATGGCTGTTTCGCGCCGACTCCTGCCGCTAGTCCGCTGGCGGCGGAGGAGGCGGAGGCGCAGCCCTTTCG
>CATPAM010000335.1 GCA_955651735.1 Candidatus Acidiferrales bacterium
GCTGAAGGCGGAACAGAGAAAAAGCAGGAGAGTTCACAACCGGCGCCGGTTGCGCCCGCAACCGCCCAGAAGGACGATGAAGAAGACAAAGGCCCGTGGAAGGCGCTCAACTATCGCCTCGTCGGGCCGTTTCGCGGCGGACGCGTTCTCGCGGTCTCCGGCGTGGTCGGCTACGACAACAGCTATTATTTTGGCGGCGTTGCAGGCGGTGTCTGGAAGACCACCGATGGCGGCCTCAACTGGAAGCCTCTCTTTGACAAACAGAAGGATGCCTCGCCTTCCATCGGTGCGATCGCGGTTTCCGAATCCGACCCCAATGTGATTTACGCTGGCACTGGAGAAGCCTGCATCCGCGGCAACATCGTCGGCGGAAACGGAGTATACAAATCCATCGACGCGGGCAAAACCTGGAAGTTTGTCGGGCTGGGCGACACGCACGCCATCGGCCGCTTGATTGTGAACCCGAAAAATCCGGACATCGCGTTCGTCGCTGCTCTGGGACATCCCTTCGGCGACAACGAAGAGCGGGGCGTCTTCCGTACTCGCGACGGCGGAAAGACCTGGGAGAAGGTCTTATATAAGGATGCGAAGAGCGGCGCGATCGACATCACTTTCGATCCCAGCAATTCCAATATTTTGTTCGCGGCTCTCTGGCAGGCGCGTCGCACTCCCTGGAGCATGGATAGCGGCGGCCCGGGAAGCGGCCTGTACCGCTCCGCGGATGGCGGCACGACGTGGAAAGAAATCAAAGCGCATGGGCTTCCCGAAACAACTTTGGGACGTATCGGCGTAACGGTTTCTGGGGCAAACCCGAACCGTGTATGGGCGGTCGTGGAAGCGGAAAAAGGCGGCATTTATCGCTCCGATGACGGCGGCGAGAACTGGCAGCTTCTCACCGACGATCACCGCTTCCGCCAGCGCGCGTGGTACTACTCGCACATCTTCGCTGATCCCAAATCCGCCGACACCGTGTACATTCTGAATACCGGCGTCTACCGTTCGAATGATGGCGGCAAGACTTTTAATCCTTTGCGCGTGCCGCACGGCGACAATCACGGCCTGTGGATCGATCCCACAAACCCCAAGCGCCTCATCAACGGCAACGACGGCGGTGCCACCATCTCTATCGATGGAGCGCAGAGCTGGACCAGCGTTTACAACCAGCCGACCGCGCAGTTTTATCACGTCACCACCGACAATCGCTTTCCTTACTACATTTACGGTGCGCAGCAGGACAACTCCACTGTGGGTATCGCCAGCGCGAGCGCCGATGGCGCAATCGACCGACCGGATTGGTACGACGTCGGGGGCGGTGAAAGCGGCTACATCGCACCTGACCCCACAGATCCTGAAATCGTGTACGCAGGCTCTTACGGCGGCGAGATCACCCGCTACGATCACCGTACCGGCGAAACTCAGTCTGTGAACCCCTGGCCGGTAAATCCCATCGGCTGGGCTGCCGCTGACGTGAAGCATCGCTTTCAGTGGACTGAACCGATCGTGTTTTCGCCGCACGACCCTAAGACTCTTTACTTCGCCGGTGAAGTGCTGTTTAAGACCACCGATGCTGGCATGAGCTGGAGCATCATCAGCCCCGACCTGACTCGCAACGACAAGCAAAAGCAGCAAGCCTCCGGCGGCCCGATCACGAAAGACAACACTGGCGTCGAAGTGTACGACACAATCTTTTCCGTTGTGGAATCGCCGGCGCAAAAGGATTTGATCTGGGTGGGAACCGATGACGGTCTGGTGCAACTCACCCGCGATGGAGGCCAACACTGGGCGAACATCACGCCCAAGGCAATGCCGGAATGGGCCACGGTCAGCATGATTGAAGCTTCGTCGAAGGATGCGGGCACCGCATACGTGGCGGTCGAGCGGCACAAGACGGATGACTTCTCGCCGTACATCTTCAAAACCACGGACTTCGGTAAGACTTGGACCAAGCTTGGGAATGGCCTTCCCGCGAATGCCTATGTCCACGCCGTGCGCGTCGATCCCAGGCGCGCTGGCTTGCTCTTCGCGGGCACCGAGTCCGGTGTTTTCGTTTCCTTCAACGATGGCGAGCAATGGCAGCCCTTGCAGTTGAATCTGCCACTCTCGCCGGTGAACGACCTCGTGGTGAAGAACAACGACTTGATTGTGGCCACGCACGGACGCAGCTTCTGGGTGCTTGATGACATTGCGCCGCTCGAACAATACAGTGACGCAGTGGCGCAGGACGCCGCACACTTGTACACGCCGGCGCCCGCAAATCACACGCTGTTCCGCGGCTCTTTCTTCCGTGGCGGCGGCAATACCGGCAAAAATCCCCCGGCTGGGGCGGTGATTGACTATTGGCTGAAAACTTCGCTGAAGAAGCCGGACGCCGACAAGAAAGAATCCGAGAAGAAGGACAGCGATTCGAAAACATCCGAAAGCGAACCTCCTCAAATTACGCTCGACATTCTCGATGCGTCTGGCAAAGTGATTCGCCACTTCCCCAAGAAAGAAGAAGAGAGCGAGCAGGATGAAGGATTCGGCGCCCCGGATCGCAATGCCGGCATGCTTCCCGTCGACGCCGGACTGAACCGCTTCGTCTGGGACCTCGACTACGAAGGCGCCAGCAAAGTGCCGCACGCGCCTCTGTGGGGCGGCAGCACCAGCGGGCCTCGGGCGCTGCCTGGAAAATACCAAGTGAAGCTTACAGTCCTGGGCAAGAGCTACACCGCGCCCCTGGAGATCAAACTCGATCCGCGTCTGGCCGTAACGCAAGCCGATCTGGAAAAGCAGTTCGCGCTCTTGATTAAAATCCGTGACAAGGTCACTGAAACCGATGACGCCATCAACCAGATCCGCGATTTGCGGGAGCAAATGAACGCGATCGACAAGCGGCTCAAGAACGATCCGCGCGGGAAAGCGATTGCCGACGCCGGCAAGTCGCTGGACAAGAAAATGACGGAGGTGGAGGAAGCCCTGATTCAAACCAAGGCCAAGAGCGGACAGGACGTTTTGAATTTTCCGGTTCGCTTGAACAACCACCTGGTGGCGCTGGGCGGCGTAGTCGCCAGCGCCGATACCGTTCCAACAAAGCAGTCTTACGAAGTGTTCGAAATGCTCAGCAAAGCGGTCGATGAGCAATTGGCGAAGTGGAAAGCCATTGTGGCCACGGACGTGAAGTCCTACGACGACCTGGTCAAGCAGCAGGAAATTCCCGCGCTGACTGTGAAACAGGCCACGGAGACGCGTTGAAACCTTAGCTTCTCGAACAATCTGCCGACGCCGGGCGTGGCCGTGAAATGGCGGGCCATTGGTCAAATCGATTCGCCACGCCTCGACGACTTGTTCTAAAGTAAGCAGGCCTTGAATCAACGCTTGCCATTGCCTCCTAGCTCGCACGGAAAACCCGTCGACACATTCCCAGCCGCGGCCGACCTCGAGAAAGCGTTGAAGCGCGAGGTGAAGGGTGCAGTTCGCTTCGATCGCGGGAGTCGCGCACTGTACGCGACGGACGGGTCAAATTACCGCCAGATTCCGATTGGCTTAGTGCTGCCGCGCGATGAGGAAGACGTGATCGCGGCAGTCGCCGCCTGCCGCAAGTTCGGGGCCCCGGTGTTGCCGCGCGGGGCAGGCACGAGCCTGGCCGGACAGTGCTGCAACGTGGCGGTGGTGCTGGACTTCACCAAGTACATGAACCGCATTCTGGAACTTGACGCGCAGCGAAAATTCGCCCGTGTCCAGCCCGGCGTGGTTCTGGACGCCTTGCGCAACGGCGCGGAGGCCTACCAGCTCACTTTTGCACCGGACCCCTCCTCGCACAACCGCTGCAC
>CATPAM010000336.1 GCA_955651735.1 Candidatus Acidiferrales bacterium
CGCACGCCGTAACCGTGGATGTTAGCCATTCCGGATGTATGGCAGTGGTAGGAGCGGATTTACCGCTGCACCGAAAAGTGCGCCTGATTCATCCGGAGAGTGGACGCAAGGCGGAAGCTGAGGTGGTGTGGCGCGACCACGAAGCGTGGGATGTGGGGCTTGAGTTGGTCAAGCCAGATGCATCCTTTTGGGGATTGAAGATTTAGCGCTTACGGTCGCGCGATTCTGACCCCGCGAGACGTTTTATCCAGTCCTATTCCTGTCAACTCGCGCGTCCGCCAGAATTACTGCTTCGGTTTTGTCCTTTTGAGATAAACTTCCCTCCAGGCATCGCGTTTAAGCAGGTTCAGGGAGAGCAACCAATAAAGGCTGATGTGATTCTTACTCGCCAGCACGTCGACGAGACACAGACAGCAATCGGCGAAGCGGGGTTTTTTCGCCGAGACGGAGTAGCGGTCATTTGTGCGGCATAACCGGGTTTACGCATCGAGACGGTGTGTTCGACCGCGCGCGCATTTGCGCGGCCACCGACTCGCTGGTTCATCGAGGTCCTGACCAGCAGGGCACGTATGAGTCGGCGATTGTTTCGCTGGGCGCCGTGCGCCTGAAGATTATCGACCTTCAAGCGGGCGACCAGCCCATGATCAGTGAGGACGGAAACACCGTCCTGGTCTTCAACGGCGAGATCTACAACCACCGGGAATTGCGCGCGGAGCTCGAATCGCGCGGAGAAAAATTCAAAACCAGCAGCGACACGGAAGTAGTCCTACGCGCTTTTCTGCAATGGGACAAGGACTGCTTCGCGCGCTTGCGCGGTATGTTTGCGCTGGCGATTTGGTCGCAGGATGCAAGGCGATTGGTTCTCGCGCGCGATCGCCTCGGAATCAAGCCGTTATATTTCAATCTGCGCGGCGGAGAGCTATATTTCGGCTCGGAACTTAAAACCATTTTTGCCCACCCGGAATTTAAGCGAGAGCTGGACTTTACCGGGCTGCAGTACTACCTCTCCTTGAACTACGTTCCCTGCCCGCAGACGCTGGTGCGCGGAGTCGAGAAGCTTCCTCCCGGACACCTGTTGGAATGGCAGGACGGGGACGTCGAGATGGAAGCGTATTGGCGTTTGCGCTTCGAGCCTCAGAAGCAGAAGTCCCTGGAAGGTGCGCAGGAAGAGCTCGATAGTTTGCTGCGCGAGTCCGTTCGCGATCATTTGATTGCCGATGTGCCTCTTGGAATTTGGCTCAGCGGAGGAATCGACTCTTCGACCATTCTTCATTACACCCGGGAATTGTGCAGCTCCCGTGTTAAAACCTTCTCGATCTCCTTTGCCGGACGCAGCTTCGACGAAACCTCGTACATCCGCGACATTGCCGCCCGGTACGATACCGAACACCATGAACTGGACGTCAGCCCCTCCCTGGATTTGCCGGCCGCGATCGAGGAGCTGGCCTACTATTCCGACGAGCCGTTCGCCGACGCGGGCGCTGTTCCGGTTTGGTTTCTTTCCGCGCTCAGCCGCAAACACGTCACTGTCGCACTGAGTGGTGAAGGCGCGGACGAACTGTTCGGCGGGTATATCACGTATGCGGCAGACCGCTATGCGTCTCTGGCGCAAAACGTCGCGCCTCCGATTCGCCGCGGGCTACTGGCTTTGTTGCAACATTGGCCGGTATCGAACGACAAGATAAGCCTCGAATATAAAGTGAAGCGCTTCCTGGAAGGCACATTGTTGCCTCGCGATGAAGCGCACACCTACTGGAACGGAACTTTTTCGACCGCACAGCAGGATCAATTTGTGCTGCAGCGCAACCGCACCTCCGTCAAGGATCTGTTCGATAGTGACTTGCCAGCGGCCGACGAGAAGGGCTCGCTGAACCGTTATCTGGCCTTCGATCAGCGCTACTACCTGGCCGACGACATCCTGCAAAAGGTCGACCGCATGAGCATGGCGCATTCGCTCGAGGTGCGTCCGCCTTTCCTCGATCATCGCATCGTTGAGTTTGCCGCGCGTTTGCCGGAGCATATGAAGATCGACGGCCGGCAGCACAAAGTCGTGCTCAAGCGGCTGATGCGGGATAAGTTGCCGATGTCCGTGCTGCGGCGCGCGAAGACCGGCCTGGACATTCCCGCGCACGACTGGCTCCGCGGCACGTTGCGGCCTCTGCTGATGGATACACTGAGCGCCGCCGCCATTGAAGAAACGAATCTGTTCCGGCGCGAGGGCATCGAGTCGCTCATCAAGGAGCACATGGAGCGCCGCGCCAATCTCGGCTATCACCTCTGGGGTTTGCTCATTTTGTTCCTGTGGATCAAGCACTGGAACATCCAAACCGCGTTCGTGCCGCGGGCGGCGGAGAAAATCATGGCGCGGGCCTTCACTCGCGCTTAGTCGTAGCCCCGCCGGGTCTCACGATCATGATTCAGCTCGCTCGCGATAGCAGGCGTTCAAGACGCGGCGATACCGCCTCGCAAAACGCCGCTACCCACAGGCCGGCCATCGCGCCGGCGAACACATCCATGGTGTAGTGCGCGCGCAGAATCAGCACCGCGGCAATTTCAAAAAGCACGATTACCAGCGCAAGAGCGGTTAGCCAGCTTCGCCGAAAACGCGCCAGCTCCTTGGCTCCGAAGACCGCAATGGCTGTGTGCCCCGAGAAAAAATAATCGTTGCCCACGTTGTAGGTGACAAACAGCGATGGAAATCCCGGATAACGCCAAATCATGTGCGGCGGCGCCGGCAGCGCGCAGAGCGTTTGTATCACCTGGCGCAGTCCCAGCAGCAGCACCAAACCCAGAAACGGGCGCACCCGGCCAACGAAGATCCACTCCGCGACTAGAAACAATCCCAGCGCATCAATGAACCCTGAGCTGACGATTAGCAGCGCGTTTGCCGCGGAGGGATGTTGTCCGAAATACGAATTCAACCCGCCAAACAGATTCTGCAACGCGTCGCCGATTTGTGGAGACGGAGCGCGCGCCCCGATCAGCGACTGCGTCCAGAACCACAGCGCCAACGCCGCCAGCGTCGCGACAACCCGCAGAACGAGACCGCGGCGCCCACCCGGCTCTGTGCTTTCGTCGCTAGACACGCGCGCTCGTTTCCAGCGCCAATTCACGGGCTTTGCGCAGGTCCAGCTTGCCGGTTCCAAGATACGGCAGTTTCTCGATGCGCACGAATTGATCGTGCCGCGGCCGCCACAAAGCGGGCAGGTCGCTCTTGGCCAGGCTGGTCACGCATTCTTCCAGCTGCTCTTCGGATAGCGTGTGCAGCACAATCAGGCGCTCCCCCTTTTTTTCGTCGGGTACCGCGGTGACCACAAACATCTGCTCCGCAGCGCCTGCAAGCTCCTGTAACTTTTCTTCGACTTTGATATGCGGCACCATCTCGCCGCCAATTTTGCTGAAGCGGCTGAGCCGGTCGGTCACGCGCAAAAAGCCGTCTTCGTCGACCGAGGCGATGTCGCCCGTGTTGTACCAGCCGTCACGCAGTACTTCCGCCGTTTTCTCCGGCTGATTCAGATAACCCTGCATCACATTGGGCCCGCGCACCAGCAGCAAGCCTGGCGAATCCACGCCCAGCGGTTCGAGCGTCTCCGGATCGATGATTTTCACCGTAATTCCCGGCAGGGGGTGGCCGATGCTGCCGCGCTTTGCGCCGACTTGCCGAAACGATGCCGCGCGGAAGTCGATAGTGTTCACGGTGACCACCGGAGAGCATTCGGTGCAGCCGTATCCTTCCAGCGGACGGATGCCGAAGTGCTCCTCGAACGCCACGGCGACGCGCTCCGGCAATTTTTCCGCGCCGGCCATCACGAAGCGCAGGCTGCCGAATTCCTCCGGCGTGCAGCGCCGCAAATACGCATTCAGAAACGTCGGCGTCGCCAAAAGCATGGTCACCGCATATTTGTTGATCAGCGTGCCGATCACGCGCGAATCCAGCGGATTCGGATGAAACACCACTCCCGCACCCACGGCGGTCGGCAGGCACAGGGTGGCGGTGAAGCCGAAGGAATGAAAAAACGGCAGAATGCCCATGATGCGGTCATCCGGCCGAAGAAAGAAGACCTGGTCGAGCTGCTCGACGTTCGACGCAACGTTGTACTGCGTGAGCATTACGCCTTTGGGCTCGCCCGTCGATCCGCTCGAGAAAATAATCGTCGCCAGGACATCGAGGCCGGGAACCCGTTCGCCTCCCGCAAATCGCGTGAGCGCGCGCACCGGCAGCAAGAGCGCCGCCAAGGCGGCTGCCACTGTTTCCGTTAGCTTCGGCTCCGGCGCGACATCCTCGATGAAAATGGTATGTACCGGTGGCTCAATGTGCACGCGCTCCAGAAACACGCGCGCAGTCACAATCGTTTTTAGATTGCATTGCTTCGCGCACGAGGCCAGCCCTTCATTGGATAACGTGTAATTCAAATTCACCGGCACCTTGCCCATCAACATCGCCGCCAGATTCACCAGCGCTCCCGGAATCGACGGCGGTAGCAGAATGCCCACCATCTCCTGGCCCTTCCAATGCGTTCGCAAGCGCCTCGCCAGGAACAGCGTGCGCGCCAATACTGCAAAGAAATTCAGGCGCGGCGTTTGCCCGTCCGCCATCGCAAAACGAAACGGATGCCGGCGCGCCGTGTGCACAAACGAGTGCGGCAGCGTGTGCATGCGCTGCTTGCGACGCGCGAAAGCCTCCGCGCCCAGGTTTTGCACCGCTTGCCGCACTTGCATGGAAGTCGCGGTGGCCGGCAAAGGCTCGCCGAACGTTACCCGCACCGGATACGGCAGATGCCGCGGAAACTTCCACAGAAACTTCCCTCCGGCAAAACTGAAAATCGATCCCCATACTCCGTCCAGGTGCACCGGGATAATCGGCAGGTCGACGCCCTTGATGACGCGCTCCATGCCGCGCCGGAACGGCAGCATCTGGCCGATGCGCGTCATCTGCCCTTCGGGGAAAATGCACACCAGCTCGCCATCTTGCAGCGCTTGCGTGGCCTGGCGCAGCGAGTGAATCATCTCGCGTGGGCCTTGATCCGAAGCAATGGGAATCACCCGCAGCATCCTCGCGAACGGTTTGACCAGCGGATGTTCGTACGAGCCCTTGAACATCAGGAAGCGCACCGGCCGGTCGAGCGAGGCAATCAGAAACGCCGCGTCCGCCATGGACACGTGGTTCGGCACCAGCAGTGCCCCGCCCTTGGCCGGAACTCGCTCGCGCCCCGCGACAGCAAGCCGATAAATCGTATGTGTCGCCGTCCACAGCAGCAGCCGGATCAGCGAATCCGGCAGCAAGTACAACACGTAGCCGGTGGCCGCCAGTGTCGCAATCGAGGCCCAAAGAAAAATCGCTCCGGGACTCAGGTGCAGCCAATGCGACACGGTGTAATACGCGCCGGAAGCAACGCCCACGCCAACGAAGGAAAGCCAGTTTGCCGCGCCGAGAACGCCGCCTTTGTGCTCCTCCTCCGGAATGTGCTGGATCAGCGCGCTGATTGGCACGATAAAGAATCCACCGGCAAACCCCAGCCCCGCGAGCAACAGGAACACCGCTCCAAATGTCAATCCCGGAATCGCCAGGCACAACCCCAGCACGGTTATGCCTAGCGCGCCCAGTGGGATCAACCCGTATTCGATTTTTCCGCCGGAAAGAAATCCCGCCGCGAGGCTGCCAACGCCGATTCCAATCGCCACCGCGGCTTGAAGAAATCCGCCGTGCGTGGAGTCCAGATGCAGAACATCCTGTCCGTAAAGAAAAATGTTGAACTGCAACAGCGCCGCCACAAAGAAAAAGTAGGTATTCCCCAGTACCGCGAGCCACAGGACGCGATCGCTGCGAATCAGCTTCATCGGCGTCCACACGTCGATCAAGGAGAGGGCGTTAAACTTTTTTGCGGGGTCGGCGGCCGGAACACGGCTGATACCCAGGCTGCACAGCAGGCCCGCGACCGTAAATGCAACAGCAGCGCTCCTGAATAAATTTGGTGTCCTTTGAACGCGTCGGCCAACAGTGCGCCGCAGACGCTTCCCGCGATTATTCCGAGGAACGTTCCCAATTCGAGCACGCCATTGCCCCAGGATAGTTTTTCCCCGGGCAAAAGCTCAGGCAGCAGTCCGTATTTGGATGGCCCGAAGAGCGCGCCTTGCGTGCAAACCAGAAAAATCGCGGCCAGCGCCAGCGGAAAATTCGGCCCCGCAAGCGCCAGTACCGCCAGCAGCATCACGACGATCTCAAATATCTTCGTCCACAGTGTGACGCTGCGTTTGCTGAAGCGGTCCGCCAGGTAGCCGCCGCTTAGCGAAAATAGAATGAATGGCGCAGCGAAGAGCACCCCGACC
>CATPAM010000337.1 GCA_955651735.1 Candidatus Acidiferrales bacterium
CGTCCGTGCTCGGTCAGTCCCTCTATATCAAGGGAGTTCCGTTTCGCATCATCGGGGTTACCGCCCGCGATTTCTTCGGCGTCGAGCCGCAAGGCTCTACCGATCTCTGGATTCCTCTCCAGACCCTGCCTGAATTGAAACCTTGGGGTGTTTCGCCACAGGATAAGAGCGCTCTTTACGGCTCGCCGGATTGGTGGTTCTTGATGATGATCGGCCGTCTGCGGCCGGGCGTGAACGAAGAGCAGGCCCTCGCACACTTGCAACCGGCCTATCAGAGCGTGGCCTACCTGGGAACATCCGGACCGCGGAAAGACGAACAGCCTCCACAGCTGTATTTCAGTTCCGTACAAGGAATCGCCGGCCTACGCGAGACGTTTGAAACGCCTTTGCGTGCGCTGATGGTCACGGTGGGACTCGTCCTGGTGATCGCGTGCAGCAACGTGGCCATGTTGCTGGTGGCGCGAAATTCTGCGCGACAGCGTGAGTTCAGCCTTCGCTCTGCTCTCGGCGCAGGGCGAGTGCGGCTCTTCCGTCAACTGCTGACGGAGGGGCTGCTTCTGGTAGCGGCTGGAGGGACTGCGGGCTGGCTACTGGCGCTCTGGGCCAGTGATGCGCTAGCGCAATGGGCAAGATTGGACGTAAGCTTGGCTCCCGATCGTGGCGTGCTGCTCTTCTCTGTCCTGATTTCTCTCGCAACGGCTCTAATTTTCGGACTCGTTCCGTTCTGGAGCGTTGGTCGTGTGCCCCTTTGGGTTGCTTTGCGAACTTCTGGTAGCAACGCTACGCAGGACCGCCTAGGATTCCGCGCGGGCCAGGTTGTCGTAGCTATCCAGATGGCGATGTGCCTCGCGCTTTTGGTTGGCGCGGGTCTGGCAGTGCGCAGTCTGCGGAACCTGGAAAGCGCCAGCCTAGGGCTTAGCGCCAAGGGGCTGCTCGTCTTCGGCATTACTCCTCCGCAGAGTCTCCACACCGACCCGGAAGTCATTCGCTTCTATCAAACGCTTATGGACCGGCTGCGCGTCTTGCCGGGAATCGAAGCCTCGACGCTTGTACAAGTCCGGCCGGGCGCAGGCGCTAGCAACAACACGATTGCATTTGTGGACGGCGTGCAAGCACGCGAGAAAGTAATGGATAGCCTGGTGCGCTGGAATGCCGTGGGTCCGGATTTCTTTCACGTAATGGTGACGCCGATCTTCCAGGGCCGCGATTTTACAGACGGCGATTCCGCGAGTTCCATGAAGGTTGTGATTGTCAATCAAACATTCGTCGATCGTTATTTTGCCGGGCGCCAGCCACTGGGCCATCACCTGGGGATCGATGGAGAGCACGGTGTCCCATACACGATCATTGGCGTGGCACAAAACAGCAAGTACACGAGGGTGCGCGAGGGGGACGCAGCCATGGCGTACTTCCCTTACGCGCAGATACCCGATATCGCCGGCATGCAAGTGGAGTTGCGCACAGCAGGCAATCCTGCGGCTTATCTGCCGCCAGTACAGCATGTGATTCAAGATATGGGCCCGGACTTGGCGGCACTACAGCCGATGACGCAGCAGGCGCAATTCGAGGCGTCCTTTTCGCAGGAACATTTGTTTGCTCGCCTGGCTTTGTTCTTCGGATTGCTCGCCGCGCTACTGGTTGCTACCGGGCTGTACGGCACTCTCGCGTATCGAGTAAGCCGAAGAAGTGCTGAGTTCGGAGTGCGCATGGTGCTCGGCGCGAATCCGCGGCAAGTTTTGTGGATTATCGCGCGCGAGAGGCTGATGCTGAGTATCGCGGGCGTCGCGTTGGGGCTGCCGCTCGCAATCATAGGCGCACGTTTGCTGCGCTCCTTCTTTTTTGGCCTGGCTCCGGAAGATCCCGTGGCTCTCGTGGTAGCGGTTCTGGCAACCTGTGCCGTTGTGATTGGCGCCAGCGTGATTCCTGCGCTACGCGCGACTCGTGTCGATCCCCTGGTTGCTTTGCGGTACGAATAGGAGCTGTCATGTTCTCGATTCTGCAAGATGTGCGATTTGGCGTACGCATGTTGATGAAGCATCGACTGGCCACGACAGTTTCGATTGTGGCGTTGGCGTTGGGGATCGGCGCGAACACCGCGATGTTCAGCCTTGCGGAAGCGTTCCTGCTGCATCCAGCGCCCTTCGAGAACGCGAATCGCATTCTGGCCCTCGTAGACTCGCGCCCGCAGCAAAACATCGACTTGAACTCCATCGCGCCAGCCACTTACTTTGATTGGCGCAAGGAAGCGCATTCTTTCGATCAGCTCGCGGCATATGCGTGGGATGAAGTGAACCTGACCGGTAACGGGCAACCGCAAAAAATCCAGGCATTCAAAATCTCCTCGAACCTATTTGAAATGCTTGGCGTGCAGCCGCGGCTTGGCCGCGCGTTCAATGTCGAAGAGGAAGCGCCCGGAAAAGAGCAAGAGATTATTCTCGGCCATGCCTTGTGGGAGCAGCGCTACGCCTCGGACCCGCACATCGTCGGCAAGAACGTTAAAGTGGACGGAAAGAGCTACACGATCGTTGGAGTGATGCGCAAGGGATTCGATTTCCCCATGCCCGCGGAAGCGTGGCTTCCTCTTTCCATTGAGCCCAAGGAACGCGAGCGTCGGGATAATCGTTGGCTGTGGGTGCTCGGTCGCCTGAAGCCGCAGGTTTCGTTCACCGAAGCTTCGGCTGAAATGCAGGCTATCGCGCAACGCCAAGCCGATGCTTACCCGGACACCAACAAAGACTGGCAGCTTCGCCCCATGCCACTGACGCAGTTCGTTACCGGCAGCATTACACGCGATTACACGATTTTGTTAATGGGAGCCGTCGCATTTGTGCTGCTGATCGCCTGCGCCGACGTCGCCAATGTCCAGTTCGCTCGGATGAGCGGCCGCAGCAATGAATTTGCCGTGAGGACCGCGCTGGGTGGCACACGCTGGCGGGTCATGCGTCAGTTGCTCACGGAAAGCATTTTACTCTCGGCAGGCGGGGCGGTGCTGGGCCTGCTTATGGCGCAGTGGGAAATCCAGTTGATTGTCTCGCATATGCCGGCGGATGTTGCGAAATTCGTGGCTGGATGGAAAAGCATCAGCCTCGATTCCAACGCCTTTCTCTTTACGCTGATCGTTGTGGTGGTGAGCGGCATTCTTTCCGGAATTGCTCCTTCCCTGCTCGCGTCGCGCGCCAATCTTGCCGACTCGCTAAAGGAGAGCGGCCGGGGCGCTACGGTGAGTCGCACGCGCGGCAGGTTGCGCGGCGCGCTGGTCGTGGCGGAGATTTCGCTCGCACTGATTCTCTTGGTCGGCACTGGCCTGCTGATCAAGAATTTCCAAGGACTGCTGAACGTCAATGAAAGCTATTCTCCGCGGACCCTGCTGACGCTGAACTTAACGTTGCCGGATTCGCAGTATGGACAGCCCTCGGCGCGACTCGCCTTCCATGAACAAGTGTTGCAGCGGCTGAGCGCGTTACCGGCCGTGCAGTCCGCAACAATCGTCACGCATGTGCCGTATTCCGGTGGGGGAGGTGTGAGCACCTACACCTTTTCCATTGAAGGGCAAGCGCCCGGGCAGCGCGGCGAGCTTCGCAATGCCATCATTGAAACGACGGCGCCGAATTATTTTTCGACGATGAACATTGCGCTTCGCCAGGGGCGGCTGCTTCAGGAAACGGACGGCGCGGACGCCCCTCCCGTCGCGGTGATCAGTGAAAGCTTCGCCAAGCGGTACTTTCCGGGAAAGAATCCGCTCGGCGAGCACATTAAAGTCGGTAAGGCGGATTCGGCTCGGCCGTGGATGACTATCGTAGGTGTAGTCGATGATGTTCACTACAGCTGGATCAATAAACAAAATGTTCCCACCATGTATGGCCCGTTCCGGCAAGCGCCGCCGTACTACACAACCATCCTGCTGCGCACTCCGGGCGATCCCCTGCAATTGATTCCCGCTGTTCGCGAGCAGATTGCCGCCGTCGATCCGGATCTGCCACTGTACAACATCAAGCCGATGGATCGGGTCATCACCGAATCGATTGTGGGCATCGCCTACGTCGCGGCCATGATGGCGGTGCTCGGCGTCATCGCGCTGGTGCTCGCGTCCGTCGGCGTTTTTGGCGTGATGTCTTATTCGGTGAGCGAACGCGCGCACGAAATCGGCGTTCGCATGTCGCTCGGCGCGCAAACCACCGACATTTTGCGCATGGTACTGCGCAGCGGGATGACCCTCACCGTGCTCGGCCTCGCTATCGGCCTGCCCATCGCCTTCGCACTGGCCCGCGCGCTAGCCGCGCTCCTGTTCGGCGTCGAGGCCACCGACCCATTTTCCTTCATCGGCTTGCCGTTGCTGCTCGCGGCCGTGGCGGCACTGGCGTGCTATCTCCCCGCTCGCCGGGCCGCGCGCCTCGATCCCCTGAAGGCTTTGCGCTACGAATGAGCTAATTGTCGGCGATAGTCGCTGCACGTTGGAGCCGGTATGACGGGAATATGGCAGGATTTTCGCTACACACTGCGCGCCCTTGCAAAGAACAAAGGCTTCGCGAGTGTCGCGCTGCTGACCCTGGCACTCGGCATGGGCGCCACCACCGCCATCTTCAGCGTGGTGAATGCCGTTCTGCTGAAGCCGCTTACTTTCGCGCAACCCGAACGCCTGATCAAGCTCGAAGAGCGCCATCCCGATTGGGCGTCGCCGGAATTCACCTACGCGAATTTCGCCGACATTGCGAAGAACACGCGGACCATGGAAAAGTTGGCTGCGTATCGCCCTTGGCTGTTTACGCTGAGCGGCGACGGCGAGCCGGAGAACGTGGACGGGTACCGCGTTTCAGCAGAGTTCTTTACGGTGCTCGGAGTTTCACCTCAACTGGGCCGAACATTCCTGCCTGAAGAAAATCGTCCCGGCAGCGGCGACGTCGCCGTGCTCAGCAACGGACTTTGGAAGCGCCGCTTCGGCTCCGACCCCAACATTATCGGCAAGACTTGCAAAATTAACGGAAACCCTAGCCGCATCGTCGGCGTGATGCCCGCTACTTTCCGTTTTCCCGAAGACTCCGCGCTCTGGACGCCGCTCGCCCTTGACGATACGTTGCTGACCAATCGCCGGGCGCATCTCTATACAGTGATCGGGCGCGTAAAACCGCAGGCCACGCTCGCGCAAGCGCGCAGCGAAGCGCAAATACTCGCTAAAACGATTGACGAAGAAAATAAGGGCATCGACCCGAACTGGACCGCGTATCCTTCACCTTTTCAAGAACGCCTCGTCGCCGCGGTAAGACTTCCGATCCTGCTCTTGTTCTGCGCCGTTGGATTTGTACTGCTGATTACTTGCGCCAACATTGCCAATCTCCTGCTTGCGCGCGAGGTTGCACGCAGCAAGGAAATCGGCGTGCGTATCGCGCTCGGCGCGGGCAAGGGCCGCATCCTCGGCCAACTGCTCACCGAAAGCATCGTTCTCGCCTTCATCGGTTCTGGTCTCGGCTTGTTAGTCGCGAACTTTGCGCTGCGTGCCATTATTCAATTGAGTCCGGGTGATGTCCCGCGACTGCAGGATGTCTCCATCGATTGGCACGTTCTCGGATTTACGTTGCTGGTGACGGCACTGGCCGGCGTTCTCTTCGGAGTTGCGCCTGCGCTGCAGGCTTTCAAGGTTGACCTGCAAAACTCGCTCCGCGAATCGCGCCGCACTTCCCTTGGCGCGGCACAACTTCGTTTGCGCAGTGCGCTCGTCATTTCGGAAATCGCCCTGGCCCTCGTCCTGCTGGCCGGCACTGGCTTGCTGACCAACAGCTTCGTCCGCCTGCTCCGCGTCCCTCTCGGCTTCAATCCAAAGAATGTCCTTACGCTGCAGCTTTTCTTACCGGAAGCCACCGAATCCGCTGCGGACACCCGCAGCGCGCAGACGCTGAGCGCAATTCTCGAAAAAGTGCGCACTGTGCCCGGGGTGCACTTCGCCAGCGTAGTCAATTCCCTGCCCATCGCCGGCGGTGTCGGCACCGACTTTGCCATCGTGGGCCGTCCGCCGGTCAAACCGGAAGACGAGCCCTCGGCGGATATTCGCGTCATCGATGCGGCTTATCTCCGCACCATGCAGATTCCGCTGCTGCGCGGCCGCGAATTTTCCGAGCGCGATTCCGCGGCCGCGCCCAAAGCCATGCTCATCAACCAAACCATGGCCGACAAATTCTGGCCCGGGCAAGATCCTGTTGGCAGCCGCGTCACCATGCTCGATTGGGGACCACCGCTCACCGGCGAAGTTGTCGGCTTGGTCGGCGATGTAAAGCCCAATGGCCCGCAGGAACCTGTCGGCTCCATGATCTACTGGCCGTATCCGCAGTTTCCCTCGCTCTTCAATTATTTGGTCGTGCGCACCATGAGCGCTGATCCTCTCAGCGTTCTCGCCGGCATTAAAGGGCAGGTGCGCGCCGTAAATCCAGAGCAGCCCGTTTCGCAGATTCGCACCATGGAGCAGGTGCTCGGCGAATCCCTCGCGCAGCGCCGCTTCAGTTTGACCTTGATTGCCATTTTCGCCGGACTATCCGTGCTGCTCGCGGCCATCGGTGTTGCCGGAGTCATGGCCTTCCTGGTGGCGCAGCGCACGCAAGAAATGGGCATTCGGATGGCGCTTGGTGCGCAACGCGCCGACGTTTTCGGTTTAGTCTTGCGCCAGGGAATGCGCATGACCTTTTTCGGCTTGCTCATCGGGCTTGCCGGCGCGTTTGGCTTGACGCGCCTCCTGGCCGGCATGCTATACGGGGTGAAGCCCGGTGATCCGCTGACCTTTGCGCTGGTCTCCGCGTTTCTGATTGGTGTGGCGCTTTTAGCGTGCTGGCTGCCTGCGCGTTCCGCCACGCGCGTCGATCCGATGATCGCGCTGCGCTATGAGTAGAGAGATGCCTTGATGGCAGGTACACTAGAGTGAGACCATTCGAGCGATAAGGAGAGTTTGTGGAACCTTTGATTCAAATGCGAAATCTCGAGAAGGCCTTCGAGGCCGGCGGCAGCAAGTTTTTCGTCCTGCGGCGCATCACCCTGGACATTCAGCCCGGCGAATTTGTCACCTTCATGGGCCCGTCCGGCGCGGGAAAATCCACACTACTTAGCATCATCGGCATGCTCGACAGTGCCTGGAGCGGCGAATACTACTTTCTCGAGCAGCCGGTCCACAAACTCAACGTCAAAAAGCGCAACGAGCTGCACAAAGCCAACATCGGCTTCGTCTTTCAGAGCTACCACCTCATCGACAATCTCACTGTCTTCGAAAATCTCGAAATCCCGCTTTCCTACAAAAATGTTCCGCACAAGGAGCGCGTCAGCCTCGTTTGTGACATCCTCGACCGCTTCAACATCGTGGGCAAGAAAGATCTCTTCCCCAACCAGCTATCCGGTGGACAGCAGCAACTTGTGGGCGTCGCTCGCGCGGTTATCCAGAATCCCAAGCTCATCCTCGCCGACGAGCCCACCGGCAACCTCCACTCCGCGCAGGGTGACGAAATCATGCAACTCTTCAAGCGCCTCAACGACGCCGGCACGACCATCATTCAGGTCACCCACTCCGAGCGCAATGCCATGTATGGTCATCGCATTATCCAGCTCAATGACGGCTGGGTGGTCAGCGAGGAAAAAGCCGCTGCCCGCGTCGGATAGGGCAAGCCCCAATACGGTCGGATGGGTGGAACAAATCGGGTCCTTCCCGCGTTGATAACAGTGCGGAGGAATCGCATGACTACCCTTCTGCTAGACTTGCGCTACGCCGTTCGCGTGCTGCTGAAGAATCCGGGCTTCACCTTGGTTGCGGTGCTGACCCTAGCGCTCGGCATTGGCGCGAACACCGCCATCTTCAGCGTGGTCAACACCGTTTTGCTCAAGCCCCTGCCGTATCCGAACCCCGACAGCCTGGTGAAGATCTGGACGCACTTCACGAGTATCGGGCTGCCCAACGATCAGAACTGGTTCTCGCCGCCCGAGTTTCGCGACGTCCGGCAACAAAACCGCAGCTTTTCCGATGTCTCCGTGATCAGCCAGGGAACGTACAACCTCGGTGTCAGCGGCAATCCGCAGAGCCTCAACGGTGCAACCGTTTCGCCGAGCTTCTTCACCCTAATCGGTATAAACCCGCACCTCGGCCGCACGTTTTCGCCCGACGAAGGGGACCAGGGCCATGATCGCGTTGTCGTCCTCGGCTACGGGTTGTGGCAGCGTGTCTTTGGCGCCGACCCCCAAATAGTCGGCAAAGATGTCGCCATTGATGGCCGAAGCTGCAAGGTGATTGGTGTAATGCCACGGGGCTTTGA
>CATPAM010000338.1 GCA_955651735.1 Candidatus Acidiferrales bacterium
CCGGAGCAAAATGAACGCCAGCAGCAGTCCGTCGGCCACGATGGCGGCGGCAATGGCCTTCAGCACAAACGCGGCCGGCCCGAGCCTCCAGAACTTTTCAAAAATGGATTCCATAGCTGAATCCGAAACTTGTGTCCGTTCTGCCTTGGGTGCGCTTCTGATACGACACGTAACCTTTTACGTCCTGCCCCGCGGTTATCTGGAACCGCAATCCACCTCCGTAGGTTCGCGAGGCAAAACGCCCGATCTGAGCTACCTGTGCGAAGTCTTCCGTGCCGGCCGCATAGAACGCCCTTCCGGAGAGTCGCTTCGCGCCCCAATGTGCCAGTGGGAATTCCAAGCGCGTGATTCCGGAAGGGCGCCATTCGGCGTCTGTCCCCGAAAAGGCGCTACGCGCACCCGTCGCTCGCAGCGATAACGTCCACTCCCGAGGTAGATAGACAATCGCGGTGCCGCTCAGAGTTAGAATCCGGGCCGACTGATACCAATACCACTGCTGCCCGTACACGATTTCCACCCCGCGGACGAAATGCGTCTCGCCGCTCTTCCACCCATGGTCCAGATCAAAAAAGGCTTCGCTCTTGGGGATCACCGCGTTGTCACGCCCGATCGCGCCGCCCACGGTCATCGCTCCCCATTTGGGCTGGCGCCGCGTAACGCTTCCCTCAAATTTCCCTGCGCCGGCGCCGCCGCGTTGGTAAAAACTCCCGGCAACGCTCGTGACCCAATGCGGCGTCCATTGCGACGTGAGGCTCGTCCATTCGTCGCGATTCGCACCCGCAAAATTGAAAAGGGCGTTGTCCTGGCCGAACCGCAGTTCGTGTTTTGGTTCCAGGCGGAGGGAGATCAGTCCAGCTCGCGCCTCCACGCTGGTAGGGTCCAGATTCAGCGCTTTCTGAAATTCCAATCGGGCTTCGCTTCGCTCCCCCACGGCGCGCAGCACGCTAGCACGGGCGGCATGCAAGTCGGCCCGCGTGGGATCGAGATTCACTGCGGTGTCGAGCGCGAGGAGGGCCTCAACTGTTCTTCCCTCGCGCAAGTACACGTTTGCGAGTCCCATCCAGTTGTCCGGACCATTTCGCGAAAACTTCAAGATTTCCAGGTATTCCTTTTCTGCTTCTGCCACATGCCCCGACCAAGTCAGAACGCGCGCGCGCCATGCCCGCACGTCCATATCTTGCGGCACGCGGGCGACCTCTTGATCCACAATGCGCAAAGCTGCCTCCCAATCCTGCGCCTCGGAGTACTTCCGCACTTGCGTTTGCCACGCGGGTGTTTGGTCTTGTCCGAAGACGGACGAAGCTACGAGAAGTGCTCCTAAAAGCAAGCCAGAAGTCAGCACCCCTGGCGAACAGCCAGACCCATTACGTGAAGAGCTTTCCTCGCGGCTAACGGCTGATTTTGGGCACAGCAACATTTCTCCATGGACGTAGTGCAAGAAGGACTCCATTACCACTGGGGAGGGAATCCGCTGTGTCCAGCTAAATGCCTTATAAGCTTGCAGCTTATGGGGGTACCGATGTGGGCAGGAAACAATGCAGTAGCGCCAGTGCTGCTAGTACGAGGAATTGTGCCAACCTGGCACAGAGCGAGTCTCTTTTGGAGCGCTGGGCATCAACTTCCACTCAGGCAAAGCCTCGGCGTTTTAGGAAATGATTGCTGAATCCTTGATCGGACGAATCCGGTTGTCACTCGCACCGCTGAAAACTCACGCACAAAAACCGGACCATTGGCCTTATCTGCCCCTTTTTGCCCCCGCGTGTTTTCGTTAAGTCCCAACCCGTCAAGAAGATGGTTGGTAGGGGCGGTGGGGATCGAAAACACTACCGGGCGGAATTTCAAGGACTTAGAAGGAATGCTAGGGAACTCTAAGGCATTGAAAAGGAACGATAGGGAATGGAAAGGAATCCTTATTGGCCCCTCAATGGCCCCTCGTTTTTTCTCGGGGCCGAGATTCCGTCGCTGTTTTTTTCCTCGCTGCACCAAAGTCGCCGTCGGCTTCGGGTCAAATTTCGCGGCGCGGATGGCAAGCCGACGTAACTTCGCGAATATGCTAGACCCGAACTCGTAGTCCGGCTGGGGAATCGTTCGTGCGGGATTTCTTCGACTTCGTCGAGACCTCCCAGGATCCGGATGTTCACGGAACCACTTCTACGGTAACGGCGTTAATCTGGCATGTGGACGAAGTGTGCCTTAAATTGTTCGACCGCCCTCTTCCCTGGCGCTATCATCTGCACAGTCATTTCCTGCGCACTCGGCGGCAGGTTGATAGTCCGGGGGAAGACCATGCACCACCTGAGGAGATTCTGGCTGCCATGGTTCGCAATTGCATTCCTGACTCCTACCCAATCGAAGGGCGATGGAGAAGGTGTGATTCAAGGTGTCGTTCTTGGTGAAGAAGGGCAGCCAGTTCGCGGTGCCAAGGTACATGCCGAGTTAAATGGCGTAGCAATGGCCAAGAAAATCCGCTACGTCGAAACGGACGAGAGCGGCTTCTTCCTCATCGACCGATTGGAATTTGGCAACTACTACGTTGGCGCGATGAAAGAGGAGGAAGGCTACGGGAGTAGTGATTTTTCCTTCTTCAACGAAAATCCTCTCCCAATGGCTCAGATTACTGCTCACCACAGGTCTGCGAATGTGGTCGTGAATCTGGGACCGAAAGCAGGGATCTTGACGGGGACAATCAGCGATGCCCTCACTGGGAAACCCTTATCTGCTGGCTTCGACTTAGTGCAGTCGAAAGACCGCAATAAGTGGATGGGCACTTCAGCCGCATCAAGGTTTCGCGTGTTGATTCCATCCTCAAAAGAAATGGAAGTGAAAGTTTCGGCTCCTGGATATGAAACTTGGCTTTACCCCGACCCTGCTATTCCATCTAAAGTTTTACGCATGGACCCCGGTTCGGAAATTCATCTGGACATACACTTGAAACCAGCACACGACGAAACCTTACCCATCTCCAGATTCTTGATTCCTGAGGGATACGTGGGTTGGTTGCGCGTGGAGCACGATGTTGAGTGTGCTCCTCCAATACCTGCCGAGGGCGGGGTGAGGATTTTTCGCTTTACTGGTGCCAGCGTGTTGGAGACTTCTTCCCCAATTCCGACAGATAGCGCAGCACGGCAGTACTTCTACTACTCGGTGGATAGTTCAGAGAGAAACTTGGCAGTAGACTATCAAAGCGGGAACGGGTTGATTTGGCAGGAACATCCTGGGTCTCGTGCCGGGAAAATGAGCATGTTTATATTTTTCGTTGGCGCCGAGGAACAATCCAATGCCCGACCGCTCCCTGGATTTCCTCCTCCTTCCTGCCAGTGTCTTGCTTTACCCCAGGAACTTCGGAACTTCTTCCAGTGATCTCATAACAACGTCGGCTCCTTAGACCCGAGTAGACTGTGGTTGTTGACAACCAAAGGCTCGGGAGAAAGGAGCCGAACGTGATCATTATAGGCGTGGATTATCACCCGAGTGACCAATACATCGCGTTTGTAGATAAAAAGACCGGAGAGTGTGGCGAACGGCGATTGAACCACAGTGATGGAGAGGCAGCGAAGTTTTATCGGGAACTGGCGCAGCGAGGAGTGAGCGTGCGCGTGGGGATGGAGGCCACCGGCTACTCACGCTGGTTCGAGCGGTTACTGGCAGAACTGGGTATCGAGGTATGGATCGGCGATGCGGCGGAGATCAAGACCAAGCGAGTTCGCAAGCAGAAGACCGACCACAACGATGCGCGACTTCTGTTGAAGCTGTTGCTGGAAAATAACTTTCCCAGAATCCGGGTACCCAGTCCGGAGAATCGTGACCTGCGACAACTGGTTGGCACCGGCATCGGTTGGTGCAGATGCGGACGCGGATCATGAATCAGCTGCAGGCCCTGGCGA
>CATPAM010000339.1 GCA_955651735.1 Candidatus Acidiferrales bacterium
CCAGAAAATTTTCTCGCGCTTGCGCCAGCGTCATTAACGCCATCAGTCAGACCTCAAGGCCACGATCGGATCCAGTTGCGACGCGCGCAACGCCGGATAAATTCCAAAGAAAAGACCCACCGCCGAGCTCAGGAATACTCCCATCACCGCCACCCAGGTTTGCACCGAAGCCGGAAACGGCGTGTACGTGCGCAGCGCCAGCGCCACGAGAAATCCCATCGTAATGCCTGCCAGCCCTCCCGCAATGCATTGCATGACGCTTTCCACCATGAACTGGCTCAGTATGTCTGCCTTCGTCGCGCCCACCGCGCGCCGCACCCCAATCTCCCTTCGCCGCAGCGTCACGCTGACCAGCATCACGTTCATGATCACGATTCCCCCGATGAGCACCGAAATCGCGCTCACCAGGATAAACACCGCGAAAAATGCCGAACTGATGCTGCGCCACAAAGCCATGTAGCTTTCCTTGGTGCCGATGAAGAAATCGTCCTCCATCGTGCCGCTCAGATGCCGGCGTGCCCGCAAAATCAAGTGCGCCTCGTCTTGCGCGTTTTCAAATCGTTCCTTGCTCGTCTTCACATTGATTGTCAGGCTCGTCTGGTTGCCCTTCATGCGCAGGAACACCGGCAGCGGCACCATCACGAAGTTGTCCTGATCCTGTCCAAGCACGCTACCAACCTTCTCCATCACTCCTATCACCAGCAGTTCGTCATTCCCCAAGCGCAGCGCCTTGCCTACCGGGTCCATGCCCAAAAACAATCGCTGCACCAGCGTGTCACCGATCACGCAGACATCCGTGTGGTGCTCGACTTCCGATGGCGTGAAGTATCGTCCCATCTCCACGTTGCGCGTATCGATATCCGCCATGTTCGCCGTCTGGCCATACAAGTTGACATCCGTTACTTCGTTGTCGCCCGATCGCGCGCGCACCGTATTGCTCACCGTTGCCCCCACCTCTTCGCAGTCTCGGCATCCTTCCTCGATCGCGCGCATGTCATCCAGCTCGATCTTTTTGTACTTCAACGCCTTCAGAACAATGGTGAAATCCGTTACCGCAAATGGCGTTCGCGCGATCTGGAATACATTTGTCCCCAGGTTGGCGATTTTCGACTCCACGAAGAGATTCGCCCCCTGCACGATGGTCATCACCGTGATCAGCGTGGCCACACCCATCGTCAGCCCCAGCATCGTTAGCGACGTGCGCAGCTTATGTGCCCGCAGCGCGCTGAAGCACTGCACAAAATTGTCTCGCAAAGCCAGCATGGGCTGGAAAAGCCTTCCGTCTAATCGTTCGAATCCGGCCAAGCCACTGGCTCCGTCGCGCAGAGCCTCTGGAACCCTCTCTAAAGACTACGAAAAAGGCAGCCTCAGAATTACACAATTCGCTCCGAACCGGCTTTACTGGCGGAATCCATGTCCAAGTCTTCCAGCCAGTAATGCGTCAAAACACCGTTTCTGCGATTTCATCGAGCCGACCGCTTGAGCCGACCGCCCGCTTCTCCTATAATCTAAGTTTGTCCACCAACTGGAGGAACTAGCAGTATGGCGGTAGCAAAAGACAGTCGCAAAACCGGCCTTCGCATTCTCTTAGGAGCCGTCGTCCTCGTTCTCGGCGGCAGCATGCTCCTCTATCTCGTGCCGCAAACCCCCGGCACCGGCGAAGCCTCCTCCACCGACACTATCGCCAAAGTCGGCGACGAAACCGTTAGCACCGCCGAAGTCCGCCAGCAACTCGCGGAAGTTGAACAGCGCAATCAGGTTCCCAAGCAACTGGAATCTCTCTACGCCCGCCAGATTCTCAACCAGCTCATCTTCCAGAAAGAAATGCAATACGAAGCCAAGCGCCTGGGCATCCGCGTTTCCGATCAAGAGCAAGCCGACCGTATCCGCCAATTCCTCCCTACCGCTTACAATGGCGACACTTTTGTCGGCAGGGACCGCTACGCCTCCGAAGTACAAGCTCGCTTCCAGTTGACCGTGCCGGTCTTCGAGGAGCTCATTCGCCAAGGCCTGCTCCAGGACAAATTCCGTAAACTGGTCACCGACGGCGTCAGCGTCGGCCCCTCCGAGCTGCAAGACGAGTTCAAGTATAAGAACGAAAAAGTGAAGCTCGACTACGCCTTCATCAAGCCCGAAGATTTGGAAGCCAAAATCACTCCCGACGAAGGCGAAATCAAGGCCGCCTACGAGAAGAACAGAAGCCGCTACCAGGTTCCCGAAAAGCGCGTCGCCCGCTATGGCCTCATCGATCTAAACCAGCTTCGCCAAACCGCCCAAGTTTCCGACGACGAACTCAAGGCACAATACCAGCAGAACATCCAGCAATACCAGGTCCCCAACCGCGTCCACGTCGAGCACATCCTATTAATGACCGTCGGCAAGACCGACGCCGAGGTCGAGGAAATCCGACAGAAAGCCGAAGACGTCCTCAAGCAGGCTAAGAAGGGCGCCAAATTCGAAGATCTCGCCAAGAAATACTCCGAAGATCCCGGTACCAAGGACAAGGGTGGCGACCTGGGCTGGCTCACCCAGGGCCAGACCGTGCCCGAATTCGAGAAGACCGCCTTCGGCCTCGACAAAGGTAAGATGTCCGACCTCGTTAAGACTCAGTACGGCTTCCACATCATCAAGGTCCTCGACAAGGAAACCGCGCACACCAAGCCCTTCGACGAAGTCAAGGATTCCATCAAGACTCCGCTGCTGCTCGCCAAAACTGACAAGCTGGCCAGCGATGAATCCGACCAGCTTTCCGCCACCATTCGCCGCTCCAACAAGGTCTCCCTCGACGATCTAGCCAAGCAGTTCCATCTCACTCTCGGCGAAACTCGCCCCGTGACCGCCGTCGACCCCATCCTAGAACTCGCCAATTCCAAAGAGGCCAAGGAAGCCATCTTCCGCCTCCGCCAGGATGAGCTCAGCCTGCCCATTCGCACCGACCGCGGCTACCTCGTTCTCTCCGTGAAGCAAATTCAGCCCACCCACCCCGGTTCGCTGGAAGAAGTCCGCGACAAAATCATCGCCGAGCTGAAGCAGCAGAAATCCACCGAGCTCGCCCGCGCCAAAGCGGAAGATCTAGCCAAGCGCGTCAAGGCCGGCGAAAAGTTCGAAGCCGCCGCTAAGTCCCTCGGCCTCGAAGCCAAATCCAGCGATCTCTTTGCCCGCAACGGCTCCATTTCCGGCGCTGTCAGCGGCAAGCAAGTCTCCGCCGCCTTCCAGCTCAAGCCCGGCGACGTCGGCGCGCCTCTGAACCTCGGCGCAAACTGGTTCGTCTATCGCGTAGCCGAAAAGCAGGAGCCCAATCCCGCCGATTTCGAGAAGCAAAAGAAGGAATTGACCGATCAGGTCCTGCAAACCAAGCGCAATCTCGCCTTTGAGGCCTTCCGCACCTCTCTGGAAACGCGCCTCAAGCAAGAGGGGAAACTGCAAATCATGTCCGACAAATTGAAGGGCTTTGGCGACCTAAGCTGACATAACTTATTGAAAACAAGCTGTTTATTAATTTACACCGCCCCTCTTGTGTTCCCCGCCGCATCTATTTACCCTATTTGTGTCGCGGAAAACCCAGATTCCGCGCGATGCCGTTGCCAAACGGTATAACTTTTTCCCGGGGGCTCGGACGGAATCCGCAAGAAAACCAAATGGCCCACCAGCGCCATAACCTGTAAGGATCGGTGAGCACCATGCCAGCCCGCACGTCTGCAGTCCGCAACGATTACCGCTGCTCCATCGAGCGCAATCAAGCCGGGAAGTATTGCGTGCGCATCCGTGTACGCTACCCCCGCCACGCCTGGCTTCTGGGCGTCTTTTACCTCGCTTCCAACTTCGATAAAGCCATGAAAAAGCTCGAGGAATCCGTCGATTTCCTCCAGCGCCATGAGGAAAAGCTCTGGTTCTGGGGTGTCGATCGCGCCGAAGACATGGGCTTTTCCGCCGAATTCCTCCGCGAAGCCGGTCTTCGCCTCGACCGCCGTATCCAATTTCCCCCCAAAGGCGCCAATCTCGCCCTCGCTCCCGAACGCAACGTCCCCGCCTTCGTCCTCGGCCCGGTCCGCCGCGGCCTAGCCGAGTCCATGGAAGGCTCCCGCCCCGCCTACGCCGGCGACTAACATTTGCGGCGCGGCGGTTAGTTCACAACGTGGTACTCACTCTGAACCAAGCCGCTCGGATAGTGCCGTGTCGCCACGTGACGGAGCTGGATGTCGTGCGGTAGCTTGCCGAACAGAGGAACTCCCTCTCCAATGAGCACAGGCACGCGAGTGATAATGAGCCTCTGGATGGCCCCCGCGCGCAGGAACCGTTGAATCGTGATCCCACCGTCGACGTAAAGGTTGTGGGCGCCACTAGCAGCCAGTTGCGAAACGATCTCAGCCGGAGACCCGGCCATCTGCTCGACAGCGCCACCGCCGGCGGCGGACAAATCGATGGGGCGGCTACTCAGCACCACTACGCGCTTGTCGCCATACGGCCAGGCCCCAAGAGTCAGAACCTTCTCGAAGGTCCTGCGTCCTATCACAATCGCGTCGACGCTGGCTATGAACTCGTTATAGCCGTGGGGCTCGCCGCCCCCCTCCGGCAGAAAGTCGAGATCGTCGTTCGGTCGCGCAATGAAGCCGTCGACGCTGGTGCCGATAAAGACGGATGCCGTCACCGAAGACTCCTCACCTGTGGCTGGGTAACTCTTGCTCTTGCGAAGGTAGCGCTGGCTTGTCCTGAGTCCCCTCGAAGGGCGTCTCGTTACCCTGAGCCTCGAAGGGCCGGCCCGCCCTCGTTGCGTAACCTGAACCTGGGGGTCGGAGCTTTAGTTTATCCTGAGCTTCGAAGGGCTCCGACATAACGCGCTCGTTCTCAACGGGCTTTAGCCCCTGAGGAAACCCTTCGCCCCTACTTCCCCCGCAAGATCACTTCCCCCTGACCCACCATCTGGTCGTTTAGCCAAACCCGGTACTTGTACGTGCCGTCTTTTGTCCCCACCCGCGCCGGACCGCTCAGCAGCCGCATCCCCGCCGGTGCCTGAAACACATTCGACGAAAACGGGCAGCGGTTCGCGTCAAACTCCACCCTCAAGTTCCCCGCATCCGAAATCCACGAAACCTGGTCCCCCGCATCCAGCACCACCGCCTGCGGGATCAACCCCACCAACACCGGCCGTTCAGCCATTTCCCCTCACATTTCCCATAGCCCTGTAGCTCAGGCCCGCTTTTTGGACAGAGGCTTTTGACTTTTCCGAAGCTGTCATCCTGAAGCTACCCCATAAGGG
>CATPAM010000340.1 GCA_955651735.1 Candidatus Acidiferrales bacterium
AGCTGGCGCAGCAGGTCGGCGGCGGTGTCGTCCGTGAAGCGCATGCACGCCGAATTGAAATCCTGATCGAGAACCGGCGCCCCCAAAAAGTGCGCCATCTGCTGCTTTTCGACGGGGTCGCGCGGTGCAGCCAGGATGTGACCGCGGCCGTAAAAGACAGCGCCGGTGGCGCGGCCCTCGAACAATTGCAGGAAAGCCAGCTTGCCTTGCTCAAAAGTAAGCTGCACGTCGCCGCGACGGAGCTCAATGCGATTGGCGGGCTCGATTTCGTAGAGCGTGGCGGGGTCCACGCGCAGCGCGTTCAGTTGGTCGTAGACCTCGCGCGCGGTTTTCTCCGCCGCCCAGACTTCCGCGGCCGCCAGAAAAAAGGAGAACCCGAGGAAAGCGACCCGGAACCGCATGTCCGAGTGTAGTCACTTTCGGCATGGCGGTACAAGGCGGCCGGTTGCGGCGCGAGGTGGCCAGCCTAAAATAAAGGGATGCGGCTTTACCTGATTCTCGCGGCCGGTTTGTCTCTGCTCGTAGGGTTGGAAGCGTGCGCGGACACCATCGTTCTAAAAAATGGACGCCGCATCATGGCGGACAGTGTGGTGGTGGATGGCGACAAGGTGCGCTACTTGACAGCGGCGGGCGAGCTGGCGCTGCCGAAATCGATGGTCGATCACATCGAAAAAGGCAGGGCAGCGCATGAGGCGTCCAGCGGGGCGGCGAACCTGGCCCTTACGCCGCCTAGACTTGAACCGAACAGTGCGAACGCTGCGGCGGAGAGCGGCGCGGTGCACGACGGCGTGGTGGACCGTGAATTCCTGGCCGGGCTTGCCAGCGAGGCGCGGCGGTCTGGCGCGCTGGGAGCGAATGAAAAAGCGTCGATCGCGTACCATGCCGCGGCTCAGCTAGAGCTCGTGCGCGGCGATATGGAGCACGCACTTGACGATGAACGTACGGCGCTGACGTACGCGCCCGATAATCTGGTCATGCTGCTGGGCGTCGCGTACTTGCACCTGGGGCGCAGCGAATACAAGCAGGCGCTGGACTACCTGGACCGCGCGCAACGGGTTGCTCCGGAAAATCCCGACGTGCCCAAGCTCGCGGGCTGGGGCTATTACGGGATGAACAAGCTGAGACAGGCCGTCGCGGAATGGGAACGCGCCTTGGCGCTGAAACCGGACGCCGAGGTGCAAGCGGCGCTCGACAAAGCGCGGCGCGATCAGCAGGAGGAAGAAAATTACCGCGAGAATGAAAGCAGCCACTTCACGCTGCGCTACAGCGGCGAGGCGGAGCCGGGGCTGGCGCGCGAGATCCTTCGCGCTTTGGAAATGCATTTCGCTGCCATCGAATCGGAGCTGGGCTACACGCCTCCGGAACCGATCGGCGTGATTTTGTACACGCAGCAAGCGTTCGCGGACATCACCCGCGCCCCGGGCTGGGCCGGTGCGCTGAACGATGGACGCATTCGCGTGCCGGTGCAGGGATTGAAACAGTTGACGCCGGAATTGTCGCGAGTGTTGAAGCACGAGCTGACGCACAGCTTCATCCGGCAAAAAACGCGCGCGAACGCACCGACTTGGATACAGGAAGGGCTCGCGCAATGGATGGAGGGAAAGCGCAGCGGAGCGGCGGCCGGGGTGCTGTTGCAAGTGTATGACGCGAAGCAGGCTATGCCGCTTGGAGACCTGGAAGGATCGTGGCTAAAATTGTCCAACGAGGTCGCGGCTTATGCGTATGCGTGGGCGCTGGCCAACGTGGAGTACATTGTGCAAGTCGACGGAATGACCGACATGCAGCGCATTCTGGACCGGCTCGCCGGGGGAAGCACGGCGGAGGCAGCGTTGCGCCAGGTGTTGCGCAGCGATTACGAGGAGCTGATGCCATCCACCGCGAGGTATCTGCGAAAAACTTACTGAAAATAAAAATTGGGTTGGCCGGTGTGAGCTCTCGTTATGCGTCAGCTATCGCGCAGCAGCGCGGCGAGGAGCGCGGCGCGCTCCGGCATCGCTTTTGCGACGGCGTACTCGTGGGCGGAGTGCGCGCCATCACCGACTGCGCCCAAGCCGTCGAGCGTCGGGACGCCCAGAGCGGCGGTGAGATTGCCGTCCGAGCCGCCGCCCGCGACGCATTCTCCGATCGAGAGACCCATTTGCGCGGCCATCGATTTCGCGCGAGAGAAAAGTGCGGCGCTGACTTTACGCTCCATGGGTGCGCGATTGAAGCCGCCGTGAATTTCGAGGCGCGCGCCGCGCGTGACGGGCCGCAGCGCGCGCAAGCGTTGCTCGAGCCGGCGCATGTCCGCAAGGCGCAACGCGCGAAGATCGACCACGGCGCGGGCACGCTCGGCGATGACGTTGACGCGCGTGCCGCCCTCAATCACGTCGGCGTTTACGCTGATGCCGCGGCGCAAATCGTTCCATCGCTCCAAGCGGGCAATCTGCCGTGCGAGTTCGTGCACGGCGTTCACGCCTTCCTGCGGCGCGAGCCCGGCGTGCGAGGCGCGCCCATGCACGATAATTTCCGCTTCCCCCACGCCTTTGCGGGCTGTTTTCAGCAAGCCGCGCGGGCCGAACGACGGCTCGAGCACAAAGACCGCGTCGCTGCGGCGAGCTTCCGCTTCGATGAGCTTGCGGGAGGAGTCGCTGCCGATCTCTTCATCGGAGGTCCAGAGAAAAACGATGCGTTTGCGAAGCGGCGTCTGCATTTGCCGCAGAGCTTGCAGCGCGAAGAGCGCTTGCACGATGCCAGCTTTCATGTCGAACGTGCCAGGGCCGTATGCTTTGCCCGCGGATACGCGAAAGGGCATTGTCGCGAGCGTTCCGGTGGCGTACACCGTGTCGTAGTGGCCGAGAACGAGAAGCTGCCCCGCGGCGCGCGACTTCTGCGATTGCCAGTTGATGCGCAATTGATCGCCGCGATGCTTTTGCGCGAGCCGCTCGACGCGCGCGCCCTGTCTGCGCCACGCTGCTGCGACCATGGCACAGCAGCGGTCGGCGGGCGTTTTTTCCAGGCTCGGCGATTCGGCAAGTACAAATGTGCGCAGGACGGAGAGCATTTGCGGCAAACGCGGTTTTAGAAGGCGCAACAGGTTCGCGGGGGAGTTCGCTTCGGTCATCGCGGGGACATGCTAACAGCGCCCTGGCGACAGCGCAAAGACTCGGCGGCAACCGCCCTGCTTCGCATATAATTGTAGGTTTGCCGGGGGATACAGGGGGCCGCAGGTGTGCGCGGCTACGGGAGCGCCGATGATATTCGACGTTACGGAAATTCAGAAAATTTTGCCGCACCGCTATCCGTTTTTGTTTGTCGACGCGATTGTGGAAATGGAGCGGCTGAAGCGCGTGGTGGGCATCAAGAACGTGACCATCAACGAATCGTATTTTCAGGGGCATTTCCCCGGCAAGCCGATCATGCCCGGCGTGTTGATTATTGAAGCCATGGCACAGACCGGCGGGTTGCTGTTGCTGACGGAAGTTCCCGACCGCGAAAACAAGTTGCTGTACTTCGTGGCCGTGGACGGCGCGCGCTTTCGGCGGCCGGTAGTGCCGGGGGACCAGTTGAAACTGGAGATTAAAGTGGTTTCCTGGCGTGGCGATTTCTGCAAGCTGGACGGGCGAGCGACGGTCGATGGGCAGTTGGCGGCCGAGGCGACGCTGATGTGCAAGATGGTTGACCGCGAGACGCCCACCAAGGTGGAAGACGCCGCGAAATGAGCGCGCCGCAGATTCATCCGCAGGCGACCGTCGCGGCGGACGCGAAGCTGGGCGCGGGCGTGCGCGTTGGCGCGTATGCGATTGTCGGCGAAGGCGTGCATCTGGGCGACGGCTGCGTTTTGCATGCGCATGCGATGGTGCAGGGGCGGTCGAAGATCGGGCGCGATAACGTGTTTTATCCGTTTTGCGTGGTGGGCGGCGATCCGCAGGACTTGCGCTTCCGCGGCGAGAGAACGGAACTCGCGGTGGGAGATGGGAACACGTTTCGCGAGTACGTGACCATCAGCCGCGGCACGATGAGCGGTGGCGGAAAAACGACGATTGGCAGCGGCAGCTTGTTCCTAGTGTCGTCGCATGTGGGGCACGATTGCCACGTCGGCGACCACACCTTGTTTGTCAACGGGGCGACGCTTGCGGGCCATGTGACCGTGGAGGATTACGCCACCATCGGCTTTCAGTCGCCGGTGCATCAATTTTGCCGCGTCGGGCGCTACGCGTATATCGGCGCGTCGACGGTGATTACGCAGGATGTGCCGCCGTTTTCGCGCGTGGTGACCGAGCGCGAAACGAAGAGTTATGGCGTCAATACCATCGGGCTTGAGCGCAAAGGATTTTCCGAGGAGCGCCTGAAGATTCTGGCGCGCGCGTTTCGATTGCTGTCGCGCTCGAAGATGAACACCAGCCAGGCGCTCGTGGAAATGCGCAAATCGTTGGGCGATTCCGAGGACGTGCGCGAGCTGATTCGTTTCATAGAGACGGCGGAACGCGGAATCGTAAAGTAGGGCGCCTCGGTACGCATCTCATGGCCAACGCGGAAACAAGCACGGCAGGGTGGGGCCTGATCGCGGGCAACGGGCGATTTCCGTTTCTCGTTCTCGAAGGTGCGCGGAGCCAGGGCATCGAGATGGCGGTGATCGCGCTGAAGGAAGAAGCCGCGCCGGAGCTGGAGCGCTCCGCGAAGCGGCTGCACTGGGTGAGCCTCGGAGAATTGAGCAAAGCGATCGACTTGATGCACCAGGAAGGCGTGACGCAAGCGGTGATGGCCGGTCAAGTGAAGCACAACAAAATCTTCAGCGCCATCCGGCCGGACTGGAAGCTGGCCAAGCTGCTGTTTTCTCTGCCGCGCAAAAACACCGATGCGCTGATCGGGGCGGTGGCGCGCGTTTTGGAAGATGAAGGGATACGCCTGGTAGATTCGACACTGTTTCTGAAGCCACTGGTGCCGGAAGCTGGAGTGCTCACGCAACGCGCGCCGGATGCACGCGAGGCAGCCGACATTGCGTACGGCCTGGGCGTTGCGCGGCAAATTTCCGGCATGGACATTGGGCAAACGGTGGTGATTTCGGATCACGCGTGCGTGGCCGTTGAAGCTATGGAAGGCACGGACGAAACAATCGCGCGCGCGGCACGGATTGCCGATGGCAAGCCCCTCGTGGTGGTGAAAGTCAGCAAGCCGGGGCAGGACATGCGCTTCGATGTACCCGTGATCGGTCTGCCCACCATCGAACACATGAAGAAGGCGCAAGCCACGGCCCTGGCGGTGGACGCCGGACGAACCTTGCTGTTTGATCGCACAAAATTGATCGAGTTGGCGGACGCCGCGGGAATCGCCATCCAGGCGGTTGCTCCGGCTCCGGCTGCGGAACCCAAAGAGACCGCGGCGGGAATGAACAGGGAATGACGGCGGCAACGCAAGCAGGAAAGACACGTGTCGCCGTTGTCGGAACCGGTGAATTCGGTCGGAATCACGCGCGTGTTTACCGCGAAATTCAGCACGCCGAATTGGTCGGCGTCTTCGATAAAAACGTTGCGCGCGCGCAAGCCACCGCTGCCGAATTCCGCACGCATGCTTTCACTGCTCTCGATGAGTTGCACGGACGAGCCGATGCCGCGAGCGTGGCCGTGCCCACCGCGGAGCATGCGGCGATTGGCTGCCGCTTGATGGAAATGGGCCTCGACGTTTTGGTCGAGAAGCCCATGGCAAAGAGCCTTGCGGAGGCGGATTCGCTGCTGAACGCGGCCAAGCGGCATCGACGCTTGCTGCAGGTCGGCCACGTCGAACGATTCAACCCGGCGGTGCTGGCGGTCGAGCCCATTCTGAATCATCCGCTCTTTTTCGAGGTGCACCGGCTGGGAGTGTTCACTCCGCGCAGCCTCGATGTCGACGTGATCTACGACTTGATGATCCACGACCTCGACATCCTGCTCGCCCTCGTAAAGCAGCCGGTTACGGAAGTGAAGGCGGTGGGAATCCCTGTGCTCACGGACAAAGTGGACATCGCGCACGCCCGATTGGAATTCGCGGGGGGCGCGGTCGCCAACGTGACGGCGAGCCGCGTATCGACCGAGCGCGTGCGCAAGGTGCGCTTTTTCCAGCAGCACGAGTACATTTCGCTCGATTACGCGAGGCGCGATGCCCTGCGCGTCACCGCGAAAAAAGCGGCTCCGCAACCGGAATTCGCGTATGAGAAGCTGCCCGCGCCCGCGGTCGAGCCGCTGCGCGCCGAACTGGAATCCTTTGTCGAAGCGGTGCGAACGCGCAGCGAGCCGCGCGTCAACGGTGAGGCCGGCCGCGCCGCCCTGGAACTTGCCGGGCGGGTAATGGCGAGCATCCAGGAGCACGGCGAGCGCGTCCAACTGCTAGCGTTTGCCGCGGCACGGAAAACGGAAAAATGATCCCTCGCCTCCTGGTTCCCTTGAATGCCCGTCCGCCTGCGGTGGACACCCCTACGGCGCGGCGGCGCCCTTCCACGCTGGATGAGCGCACGCTGGTCCCAGCGATGCTGCCCATCGTTCGTTTGGACGGACGCACGAACATCCCGTCCTCTCTGCCGCTGGAATCCATTGCTGCGCGCACCGTCGTTCCGCGGGGCATAAAGCGCGAAGACTTCGTCGTCGAAGAACCAAGCAACCTGCCCCTGCAGCCGACGGACATGGACGAGCGCGTGACCGTGCCGCAGGGCGCGGCGCCGCCGGAAATCATCGCTCCCTCGGAAAACATTCTTCCGGCCGAGATTGTCGAGCCCGATATTTTTCTGACCGGCGAGGTCAACCTGCTTACCGAGGCGCGCACGGAAGACCGCGCCAAGTCCGACCTGGCCAGAAACATTTCCTCGGTGGTGTTTCACATTCTCCTGGTTCTGGCCATCATCGTCGAACCAAAAGTTTTTCCGGGGCGCCCGAAGACGCAAGACGAGCTTGATCTCGCGCGCAGGCAGATGACCATCCTCCTGCCGCCAGGGGCTTTTGAGACGGCCAAGCCCACGCCGCGCCCCGAACGGCCAGCCGAGACCATGAAGGTGGACCCGCGCATAATCCGCAAGGTAGCGCCGCCGGAGCCGACGCCGGCACCTCCTCCTCCAAAACAGCCGGAGCGCGTGGTGAAGGAACTGCCGAGCGCCCCGGTGCCCAAGCCCAATGTCACGCCGCCGGACACCACGGCGCCCACTCCCAAAACGGACTCGCCCAAGCAGCCGTTGAAGCTGGAGACACCGGAGGAGCAGCCCCAGCCGAACAGCCTGCTGCTGCCGAAAAATTCTCCCGGGCGTGCGATTCAGGATTCTATGCGGGATGCCGCCAAGATGAACGCCCCGCGTCCTATCGGCGGCGACGGGCCAATTCCTACTCGCGGAGCACCGGGAGGCGGAGGACGAGGCAGCGTTGGTGCGGGCATTGAAATGCTGACGCCGACCGAAGGCGTGGATTTCAACGATTACCTCGCGCGCGTGTATCAGAGCGTCAAGCGCAACTGGTTCGCGGTGATGCCGGCCTCGGTGGAGCTGGGTGACAAAGGGGTGGTGTCCTTGCAATTTAGAATCATGAAGAATGGTGGCGTGCCGGATGGGGAGCCTGTAAAGGTATTTGGCTCCGGGAAAGAGCCGCTCGATCGCGCGGCCATCTCGTCGATCCGCACCTCGAACCCCTTTGAGCCTTTGCCGCCTGCTTTCAACGGCCCCTATATCGAGCTGCGCTTTACGTACTACTATAATTTGCAGCCGGATTACTCGCACTAGTGAAACCTGCGCGCCAACAGGTGTTAGGCAGCATTCTTCTCGCGTTGTTTGTGCTTATCTTTCTGTTTGTGCGCGCGCGTCACCTCCTTTTTCGATGAACTCACAGAATTCGAGCCTGCCGCTCGTCGCCGTCATCGGTCCCACGGCTTCGGGGAAATCAGCGCTGGGCGTGTGGCTGGCGGAACAGCTTGGCGGCGAAGTAGTCGCGTGTGATTCCACGCAGCTCTATCGCGGGTTCGATATTGGCACGGCTAAGCCTGCACGTGCCGTGCGCCACGGCGTGCCTCATCACCTGCTTGATGTGCTCGGTCCGCAAGAAACAGCAACGGCGGGAGGCTATCGGCAAATGGCGCTCAGCGTCCTCGCCGACCTGCGCGGCCGCGCGCGCCTCCCGGTTTTCACCGTTGGCACTGGTCTGTATCTGCGCGCCTTGCTGGAAGGCCTCGCGGACGTCCCGCAACGCTCTGAAGAACTTCGCGAAAGATTGCGGCACAGCGCGCAGGAGCATGGTCCCGGGCACTTGCACAAGATTTTGTCGCGCCTCGATGCCGAAGCTGCGCAAAAAATTTCCGTAGCCGACGGGCAAAAGCTGATTCGCGCCGTTGAAGTTTGCCTTCTCACCAAGATGCCGCTTACCGAATTGCACCGAAGCGGCCGCGCTCCATTGCAAGGTTGGCACGCGGCAAAGATTGGACTCGCCCCAGGCCGCGAAGCCTTGTACCAGCGCATCCAAGCCAGAACCGACGCCATGCTCGCAAACGGCTGGCTCGAGGAGGTTCGTTCCTTGCTCGATGCCGGGCTGCCCGAAGACGCCAAACCGTTCGACTTTATCGGCTACCGCGAATTGCGTGAAGTCTTGCGGGGCCGACTCACGATGGACGAGGCACGCGCTGCGATTCAGCAAGCTACCCGCCGCTACGCGAAACGCCAGCTCACCTGGTTTCGCCGCGAACCTGCTGTGCACTGGCTCGCTGGATTTGGAGACGATCCGCTCCTGCAACAAGAGGCGCTCCAATGGCTGCGAGCGCAGGGCGTCATGCAGGGTCGCGGCGCGGAGGCAAGGAGAGTATAATTTGTTCCAGGGACCTCACACGTCGCACACGGTGTCACCATTCGCACGAACCGCCCCCTCCGCACAATGACCGTCCCTTTCTCTCGAGTATGAAGACTCAGCACGCAACTTCGGTTTCGGAGCGCGCCCTGCTCGTCGGCGTCACGTGGAAGCGCGCGCGGCGGGTGCCGGGCATGCCCGCTGGAGAGCAAGGCCGCGAATCTCTTGCCGAGCTGGTGGAGCTTGCGCGCAGCGCCGGCGCGGAAGTCGCTGCGATCATGTACCAAGTGCGCGAGTCCGCCGATCCCGCGACTCTTGTCGGCCGCGGCAAGCTGGACGAGATTCGTGCGGAAGCCACTGCGCACAAGGCGCCGCTGATTATTTTCGACGGCAATCTGTCGCCGGTACAGCAGCGCAACATCGAGACGGCCACCGAGCGACGCGTCATCGATCGCACGCAGCTCATTCTTGACATTTTTGCCCGCCACGCGCGTAGCCGCGAAGGCCAGCTACAGGTCGAGCTGGCACAGTTGAATTATCTGCTGCCTCGCCTGACCGGCCGCGGTACAGCCATGTCTCGCCTCGGAGGCAAAAGCGGCGCTGGCGGTGCAGGCGGCGCGGGCGGAGGAGCTGGACGCATCGGAGTACGCGGCCCTGGCGAAAAGAAACTCGAAACCGACCGCGGCCGCATCCGCGATCGCGTCAGCAGAATTCAGGCCAACATCGAAGAGGTGCGCAAGCAGCGCGCCCTGCGCCGCGAAGCGCGCAACGCCGTCCCGCTCGGCACGATTGCCCTGGTCGGCTACACCAACGCCGGCAAGTCCACATTGTTCAACGCGCTCAGCCGCGCCGAAGTGCTGGTCTCTTCACGGATGTTCGCCACCCTCGACCCCACCATTCGCACCATTCGCCTGCCATCGAACCGCCGTGCCCTGGTTTCCGACACGGTCGGCTTCATCCGTGATCTGCCAAAAGGCCTGCTGACCGCCTTTCGCGCGACGCTGGAAGAGGTGCAGGAAGCCGCTCTGATTCTTCACGTCAGCGACGTTTCCAATCCCCACCATGACGAGCTGGACGAAGAGGTCGACAAAATTCTGCGGGAGCTTGGCGTTGCGGATCGCCCCAAGCTGCGCGTCCTGAACAAACTCGATCTGCTCAACTCCGAGCAACGTGAAACTTTGAATCGCAGTTTGGCGTGCGCCGGTGAAACAGGTCCGGTGCTCGTTTCCGCCATGACGGGGCAAGGCATCGACGACCTGCTCCGCCACATCGACGCCGCCCTGCCCATCGATCCCGTGGTCACCTTGTGCCTGCGCCTGCCGCTCGCCGAGGGCCGCACCCTCGCGCTTATTCACGCGCTGGGCCGCGTGCTACACTCCGCGGTGGAAGATTCGCACATGACGATGGATGCCGAAGTCCCCGCCTCCATTGCCAGGCGCCTGCGCTTGAGTCGGTATGCCGCCGGTGGAACTTCTCGGCCCCCGCGTACGTAATCTCTATCTGGAGGTTAAACATGGCCGCATTTTTCCTCTGGTGCATATTGTTTCTCCTGTGCTGGCCTCTGGCTCTGCTGGCGGTCGTGCTCTTCCCCGTCGTCTGGCTCATTACCTTGCCGTTCCGCATCCTGGGCATCGCAGTGCACGGTGCATTCGCGCTGCTCGCCGCGCTGTTTTTCCTGCCCGTGCGGGTTCTGCGTGGCCCGCGCGCGATCTAAGTCACTTCACCTCATAGCGCCGGGGTAACTTAGGAGTTAGACGTGGGCATAGCTTCTTTTTTAGAGAGGAGGAAGGTTTCTGGCTAGCGAACTTCTAACCTCAGTTTCCACGTCACACTGTGGAAATTCCTGTGGAAACTGGAAGTCCTGTAAAATGTGAGATTTCCAAGCATCTGCGAATTTTACGGCCATTTTGTTAAGGCGCCGCTCTAATTCAAATATTTACAATGACTTACGGGGCACCGAAAACCGGGAGACACCGCCCTTGCGCTCATCGTCCCACAGCGCGCATCGCCAACATTTGCACAGGTTTGCAGCATATTCCTTACAACCGAGCCTCCATCCCCACATTCCTGCGCTTCGCCGCGTGTTAATTACAAGGTACCTGCCCCTCGCGTTTTACCCGTGCTTTTCGACCCGTTGACGCCTGCACAAGCCAAGTCTATAGTGAGGCGCGGCTCGTGACTGACCGCAAAGTACGGCTTTTCTAACGCTAAGCCCTGATGAATCTTCCGAATACACTCACGTTGCTGCGGATTTTCTTCGTTCCCGTCCTCATCGTCGTACTACTCACCCGCAGTCCCAACGTCGAGCTGTGGGGCTTTCACATGCACTTCGAAGTTTTCGGCGTGGCCATTCTCCTGCTAGGCGGGTAGAGCTATTGGGCCGACGGCTACTTCGCGCGCCGCCGCTTGCAGGTCACCACCCTCGGCATCTTGCTCGACCCCATCGCCGACAAGCTCCTCATCTCCGCCGCTTTCGTTTCGCTGGTGGACATGCATTTGGTTCCCGCCTGGATGGTGGTCATCATCATCGGACGCGAATTCACCGTGCTGGGCCTGCGCAACATCGCCTCCGCCGAAGGCTTCACCATCGAAGCGTCCGTGCTCGGCAAGACCAAGATGGTTCTCCAGGTATGCGCCGTAGCTGTGCTCATCGCAGGAGCGCGGCATCCCTCGCTGAATCTCTTGGCCCTCTTTCTGCTATGGCTGGTGGTGGTCAGCGCGCTGGTGTCCGCCGCGCAGTATTTTCTGCGCTTCTGGGGCCATGTCGACGACCGTATCAAGCAGCGCCGCAAACTGCGCATGCTGGAAGCTCGCAAGAAAACGGGAGATGCCGTCTCTCTCTGAAGGCGAGCGCCAAGATTTGCTTCACTTGGCGCTCCAAGCCGTAACCGAAGCTGTCTCACGCGGCCAAATATTGGCGGACATACCGTCCGGCGGAATTTTCTCACAGCGCCGCGGAGTGTTCGTCACCCTTCATGTCGGCAAGCGGTTGCGCGGCTGCATTGGGGTAGTGGAGCCCGAGGAACCGCTCGGTGACAGCGTCGCGCGCTGCGCCGCAAGCGCAGCCCTGCAAGATTCGCGCTTCCCCGCCGTGCGTTCCGACGAACTAAGCGATGTGCAGGTTGAAATATCGCTGCTCTCCCCGCCGCTTCCCATTCGCCTCGAAGAAATCGAAATTGGCCGTCACGGCCTGCTGATTTCACGAGGACGCCAGCGCGGACTGCTGCTCCCGCAGGTGGCTGTCGGGCACCATCTCAGCGCCGAGCAATTCCTGGCGGAAACCTGCCGCAAGGCCCAACTGCCGCCCGATGCGTGGCGCGATGCAGACACAAATATTTGCGGCTTCACCTGCGAGATCTTTTCGGACGGGCCTCCGGCCATTGATTCGTCTGAGGAAGAAAAAATGCGGTAATCGCGTCGAGGTGCGCTCGGGTGCAAAAAAAGGCCCGCCGAACTCCTGGGCAGGCCCTCCATTCCACGATTTGTTGGCGAATTTTATTCGATCTCGACGTTATCTCCGGCGTATATCTCCGCGGAACTGAAGGTTAAGAAAACCGTCGCGGAGTTTCGGCTGGCGTTCAAGACGATCCCTTCGCCCAGCACTTCGCGCGGCAATTCTTTCCATGTATACCGCGTCGGGGAGCTCCCAAAACCGTAGATGTCAGTTGCGTAGCCCTTGGTTTGCGGCGGTGTTTCCATACCCTTGCCTTGATAGCGGAAAACGCGCGCGTAATCGCCAACTTTCACGCCCTGCGCCGCGCCCAGGTTCACATACATGGTGATTCCTTGCGCCTGGCCTTCCTGGAACGTCGATGAGATCACCACCGTCCCCACCGGTTTTCCGCTGACCGGGGCAAAATGGTCGAACGGACCAACCTCTTTGTACGGCGGTGCCGCGCGCTCTTCGAACGGCCGCACAATATCGCCGCGCACCATGTAATTGCACGAAAAAACGACTTCCGCCACGGAAGTCTTGGGCTCCACGCTTACCACCCGTAGCTGCCCGACATCGGAATACAACAGGCCCATGGCCTTTACAACCTTGTTTTGTCCCTTGAACCACTCTATGCGATCAGGGTCTTCCGTTTGGCGCACGACCAGAAAGCGGTCGCCTATCCGTACTCCGTTGTCGCTTCCGCGGTTGATATACACGTTTTCGCGTTGCGCCCAGAGTACCTTGTAACCCGGCTGTTCGCCGGAGATCACGCGGATATCTTCCGGCAGCTTCGTATCCTTCACGAAACCCGAGCAATAAACCGTGCTATAGCCAGGCTGTAGGGTGGTCACGGCGGGGGGCGTTGGCGGAGCCGTTTGGCCGTAACAAACTCCCGCGCCCCCGAAGGCAGCCAGGAACAACACACCTAGATTAACGCGCATTGATAATGCTCCTTGAAATCACGCCCTGAGGGTCGTGCGAAAGAAGTCCCATGGGTCAAAGTAGCAAGCACCCGGCCAGGCGTCAACAAATTGGCCAGGTTGGCTTTACACTTTTGATACGGCATGCTACAAGCCGTATTTTCAATCATTTGCCGGGAATGGCGGACCGGCGCCGGGCACAAGGCTAAGAATGGGACTATTTGGCAGTGGTGTGGGGCGAATTTGCGCCGTTGTCGCGGAGGCGTCTGCCAGAGAAGCGGCTGCGCAGCTCCGCCGCTCCTTGCGCGAAACCCCCACCATCGAACTGCGCCTGGACTGGCTGAAAACCGATGCAGAACGCCGGCGATTTCTCGCTTGGCTGCGGCGCAGGCGTCCGAGGCGCGCGGCGTTGATTGCCACCTGCCGCCGGCGAGAGGGCGGTGGCTTGTTGGTGGGCAGCGTCCAGGATGAGTTGAGTTGGTTGAAGCTGGCCGGTGACGCCGGGTGCTTATGGTGCGATCTCGAAGTCGAAACCTTGCGCAAGCTTCCGCGCAACTCGATTCGCAAGCATGGGCTGCCGCGGCGCATCCTGCTTTCCCTCCACGATTTCCGCGGTACGCCTCCGCTGGGCCCCACTCTCGGGGCTCGCTGGCGAGGCCAGGTTGATGCCATCAAGGTCGCCGCGGCGGCGCGAACCATCGCGGATAGCGTGCGGCTCCTCCGCTTTGCGGCAAGGATGCGCAACTGCGTTGCTGTCCCGATGGGCGAAGTTGGCCTGCCGGCGCGGCTCCTTGCCCTGCGGGAAGGCAGCGCCCTCGCCTATGCGCCGGTGTCCGCCGCAACCGCTCCGGGGCAAGTCTCGCTTCAGGAAATGACACATCTTTATCGCGCGCACCTGCTGAATCCCCAAACGCAAATATTTGGCGTGATCGGCGACCCCATCGCGCACTCTCTTTCGCCCCTTCTCCACAATACCGCCTTCATTACGCGGAACATCAACGCCGTATATCTGCCGTTCCTGGTCAAGAATCTGCGCGATTTCCTGAAGGCGGCGCCGGACTTCGGATTGCGCGGCTTCAGCGTCACCTTGCGCCACAAGCAAAGCATCCTTCTGCATTTGCAGGATTGCGACGCTTTGTCCGCGGAGATTGGCGCGGTAAACACCGTGGTGGTCCGCCGCGACGGTTCACTTTACGGATGCAATACGGATTACGTTGGTGTTTTACATGCGCTGGAAAAAGAGCTGCGTCTGGCGAAAAGCCGCGTCTTGATTCTCGGTGCTGGTGGCTCGGCCCGCGCCGCAGCCTTCGCGCTGACGCGCGCCGGTGCTGCGGTCGGCATCTGCGCGCGTCGCAACGCCGCGGCAAGCGAGTTGGCCCGAGCGGCAGGGGCTGAAGTCGTCCCGCGTCGGGCCCTCAAAACAGAATCTTTCGACGCTATTGTGAATGCCACGCCCGTCGGCATGCACCCTGACACCGCAGTTTCTCCTCTGGAGCCCGGCGAGTTACACTGTCGGATTGTCATGGACCTCATTTACCGGCCGGAGAGGACGCAACTCTTGAAGCTCGCCGCGCAAAAGCGCATCGCCACGGTGTCGGGCCTCGAAATGTTTCTCGCGCAAGGCATTGCCCAATGGGAACTCTGGATGAAGCGCCGCGCGCCGGAAAAATCCATGCGCCGGGCGGTCCTGGCTGCTTTGCGGGCAGAGGAACGCGGGCGGAGTTCGCCGTGATCCGACCGGATTTTCGCGAATTCCAGCGCCTGGTCAGGCAAGGCAATCTTATTCCTTTGTACGACGTCTTTTCCGCCGATTTGCTTACGCCGGTCAGCGCCTATTTGCGCATCGCGCAGGGCGCGCGCTATTCCTTCTTGCTCGAAAGCGTCGAGGGCGGCGAAAAAATCGCTCGCTACACCTTTGCCGGTGCCCACCCCGAAGAAGTCTTTCGCTACAACGCGGGCGCGTGCGTCATGGAAAGCCCCGATCGCATCGTGTGGGAAGAACGCGATCCGGTTTCGTTCCTGCGGGAACGCATCGAACGCTTTCAGCCCGTCCGCGTTCCCGGCCTTCCCCCGCTGGTGGCCGGCGCAATCGGTTATTTTTCCTACGACATGGTGCGGCTCATCGAGCGCCTGCCCAAGCGGCTGCGCGACGAGATCGGCTTGTACGATGCCATGCTGGCCTTCTACCACGGCCTTATCGCTTTCGATCACGTCCAGCATCGCTTGTGGATCGTCAGAAATGTTTTCACCGCGGGTTCCGGCGGCACTCTGCGCGCCAGGTACAACGCTGCCGTGCGCGAGATTCGGCGCACGCGCAAACTTCTGGAGCAGCCTGTCGCGGCCGAGCGTCCGCGCAAAGAATCGCGCAGAAAAGGCAGCAAGTTAAGTGTCCGCTCAAATTTTCGCCGCCCCGAATACCTTGCCGCCGTGCGCAAAGCCAAGCAATACATCCGCGCCGGAGATATTTTCCAGGTTGTGCTTAGCCAGCGTTTCTCCGCGAAAACGAAAGCGCAGCCGTTCGAAATCTATCGTGAGCTGCGCGCCCTAAATCCTTCTCCATATCTTTTCTACCTGCAAATGAACGACGTCGCCGTCGTGGGCAGTTCCCCGGAAATGCTGGTCAGAGTGCGAGGCCGCGACGTTTTCTATCGCCCCATCGCGGGAACCGAGCCCCGCGGCAAAGACGAAGCCGAAGATCAGCGCCTGGAAAAACAACTGCTCAGCAGCGAAAAGGAGCGCGCCGAGCACATCATGCTCGTTGATCTCGGCCGCAACGATCTCGGCCGTGTCTGCGATTACGGCACCGTGAAAGTCGAGCAGCTCATGAGCGTCGAGCGTTTTTCGCACGTCATGCATATCGTTTCCAGCTTGCGCGGGCATTTGCGTGAAGATGTGGATTGCTTCGACGCGCTGATGGCCTGCTTTCCCGCCGGCACCGTATCCGGCGCCCCCAAAGTCCGCGCCATGGAAATCATCGAAGAGCTGGAGCGCACCCGCCGCGGCATTTACGCGGGTGGCGTGCTGTACATGGATTTTGCTGGTAATCTGGATTCCTGCATCGCACTGCGCACCATGGTGGTGAAAGATGGCGTCGCCCACGTGCAGGCCGGAGGCGGAATCGTCGCTGATTCCACCCCCGAAGGCGAGTATCAGGAAAGCGTCAATAAGGCGCGCGCCCTCCTGACCGCGTTGGAATCCGCGAACCGCGTAAGGCTCTAGGACGCAACGGTATGGTTTTGCTGCTCGACAACTACGATTCGTTTACCTACAACCTCGCGCAGAATCTCGGCGATTTGGGCTGCAACGTCGAAGTGCATCGCAACGATAAAATTTCCGTCGAGGAAATTGCGCGGCGCAAGCCGGAGCGCATCGTGATTTCACCCGGGCCGTGTAGGCCGCAGGAC
>CATPAM010000341.1 GCA_955651735.1 Candidatus Acidiferrales bacterium
CCTTGGATAGCGAGGAAGAACATCGCTACGTAGATGATGACTAATGCCAGAACCGCCTTCATGACTGCCTCCGCGGCGAAGAGCTTGGGGTTTCGCCACGTTATGATTGTAAAGAAGAGAGGGCGCGCGGAGCAGCATGTCGAGGTACAGGATTGTCGGGAGGCATACTGTCTGTCCTTTGCTGTACTTTGGTGCAGGCTCGAGCGCTGGGGAGTTTGGCCCCGCCCGCGCGTCGCGTTGGCGGCTGGCGAACGGTCTGCTACGATGCCGCGCCATGGCCCAAAGTGAAGCTTCCCCCGAGATGAAGGTCGCTGACGCCTCTGCGCTCCTGGAAGCCGAAGCGGGCCTGCACCGCAACCTGACGCCGCGGCAACTTTCCATGATCGCTGTTGGCGGGGCCATCGGCACCGGACTTTTTCTCGGCAGCGCGCTCTCCGTGAAGCTTGCGGGTCCCGGCGTGATTCTGAGCTACACCGCGGCCGCCGGGATCGCGCTGGCGCTGATGTGGGCGCTGGGAGAAATGGCCATTGCGCACCCGGTGGCCGGCTCGTTTGGCGTTTACGCCGAGATGTATGTGCATCCGTGGGCCGGGTTCGCCATGCGCTATTCGTATTGGCTCGGGCAAGTGATCGCCATCGGCAGCGAAATGGTGGCGGCGTCGATTTATTGCAAGCACTGGCTTCCGGGGGTGCCCTCATGGATTTGGATTGCGGGATTTTCGGCGGCGCTGATCTGGGTGAACGCCAGTAGCGTTTCGAATTTCGGGACGTTCGAATACTGGTTCGCGATGCTGAAGGTCGTGACGATTGTTCTGTTTTTGATTTTGGGAGCTGCTTTGCTGCTCGGCATCGGCTTCCCTCGAATCGGCGCTACGAACTACGTGGCGCATGGCGGATTTCTTCCCCACGGCTGGACGGGCGTGGGACTCGGCATTGCGATGGCGGTATTCAGCTATCTGGGGATGGAGATTGTCGCGGTTACCTCCGGGGAGGCGAAAGATCCGGTGACGGCGTTGCCGCGGGCGATGCGCTGGACATTTGCGCGCTTGGGCATTTTCTACATTGGCGGACTTGCCGTGGTCGTTGGCGTGCTGCCGTGGACGCAGGTGGGGCTCGGCGAAAGCCCTTTCGTTCGAGTGTTCGAATCCGCGAGGATTCCCGCGGCCGCCGAGATGATGAACTTTGTGGTGCTGACGGCAGCGCTGTCGAGCGTGAACTGCAATCTCTATCTGACGTCGCGGATGCTGTTTTCGCTGGCGCGCGGCGGCTACGCTCCTGCTGCGCTGGGACGGCTGAGCAAACGCGGCACTCCGGTAACGGCGCTGCTGGCTTCAAGCATCGGCATGGTCGCGGCGCTGTTTCTGGAGCGGCGGTACAGCGGCACGGCGTACGTGTACATGCTGGGCGCGGCGTTTTTCGGGGGGATTTTTGTGTGGCTGATGATCTTCGTCACCCACCTGATGTTTCGGAGGCGGATTGCTCGCTCTGGGCAGTCATTTAGGCGCTTCGGGCCGCGGGGTCCGTGGAACTCGCTGTTTGGTGCCGCGGCTCTCGGGGGGGTGCTGGTTTCCACGTGGTGGGTGCCGGGACTTCGCATCACGTTGACGGCCGGGCTGCCCTGGCTGCTCTTTATCACGCTGTGCTACCTTGGATGGAGGAAGACCTATTCCCGCAACGCAGGGGCTGGAGCCGGTATTGATGGATGACCTGCTTAAATGGCGCGGCGAGTTCCCGATTCTGGACCGCTCCACCTATCTCATCAGCAATTCGTTGGGCGCGATGCCGCGCGCTGTCTACGACTCGATGCGAGCCTACGCGGATTCCTGGGCGGAGCGCGGCGTGCGTGCGTGGGAAGAGGGCTGGTGGGAGATGGCCGTCGCGGTTGGGGACAAAATCGCTCCGCTGATCGGGGCGAAGGCCGGCGAAATTTCGTTGCACCAAAACGTCACGCTAGTTCAAGCGGTCATCGCTTCCTGTTTTGATTTTCGAGGAGCGCGCAACAAGGTTGTGATGACGGACCTCGAGTTTCCGTCCATCCAATACTTTTATCACGAGCAGCGGCGCCTAGGGGCGCGCGTGGAGTTGGTGGCGAGCTTCGACCCGGTGCGCTTCGACCTGGAGAAGTTCCTTGCGGCCATTGATGAAACCACTTTACTTGTGCCCATCTCGCAGGTGCTCTTCCGCAGTGCCTACATCGTCGACGCGCGGGCGATTATCGAGCGGGCGCATCGCGTCGGCGCTCACGTGATCCTCGATGTCTTCCAGGCGGCCGGCACGATTCCGATAGACGTTCGGGCATTGCGCGCCGACTTCGCCGTCGGCGGCGTACTGAAATGGCTGTGCGGCGGACCGGGCGTCGGCTATCTCTATGTGCGCGAGGATTTGCGCGCCAAGCTGCGTCCTGCGCTGACAGGATGGATCGCGCATCGCCGCCCGTTCGACTTCGAGACCGGGGCGATCGATGCGCGCGAAGATTCGTTCCGCTATCTCAACGGCACGCCACATGTGCCGGCGTTGTATGCGTGCCAACCCGGGCTGGACATCCTCAACGCGGTGGGCATCGAGGCCATACGCGCTAAATCGGTACGCATGACCGCGCGCTTGTTCGAGGGCGCCAAGGAGCGCGGTTGGCGCGTCAATACTCCGGAAAATCCAGCGGAACGCGCGGGCACCGTTTCGATCGACTGCGCTCACTCTTACGAAGTCTGCCGCGAACTGCTGGCGCGGGAAATCCTGGTGGACTTCCGGCCGAAAGCCGGGGTGCGCTTCTCGCCACACTTTTACAATCAGATTCAGGAATGCGATTTCGCGCTCCAACAAGTGGACGAAATTCTCCGCACGCACGCGTGGGAGAAGCATGCGGCCGCGTCCGCTCCCGCCTGATTTCATGGATGCAGGCGGCATTTTCGGCAACAGCACGCACAACGGTTTTGCGCAAGCACGCCAGGAAATGGTGGAAACGCAAATCCGCCGGCGTCATATCACGGATAGCCGCGTTTTAGAGTGCCTCGAGCGCGTGCCACGCCATGAATTCGTTCCCGCGGAATTTCGTGACCGCGCTTACGAGGACGCCCCGCTCCCCATCGGGGAAGGACAAACGATTTCGCAGCCCTACATCGTGGCCGCCATGACCGCGGCGCTGCATCTTCAAGGGGACGAACGGGTGCTGGAAATTGGAACGGGGTTTGGCTATCAGGCCGCCGTGCTGGCCTGCCTGGCGCGCGAGGTCTTCACCGTAGAGTTCCGCGCGGGGCTTGCCACCGAAGCCGCCGAGCGCCTCGCGCGCCTCGGCTATAAAAATGCTCACGTGCACTGCGGCGACGGAACACTTGGTTTGCCGGAGTTCGCCCCGTACGCCGCCATTCTCGTGGCCGCTGCGGCGCCCTCCGTGCCCGCACCGCTTCTCGCGCAGCTTGCCCAAGGCGGAAGAGTGGTTGTGCCGGTGGGCGATGTGGAAAATCAGGATTTGCAGCTGGTCGAACGCAGCCATGATACTTTTCGTACCACTATGCTGGAGCCTTGCCGCTTCGTTCCGCTGCTCGGTGCCCATGGCTGGAAGGGCACAGCGCAGCGATGAGTTCCGTTCCCCCTGAGCTCTCCATCGTGATTCCATCTTTCAATGAGGAGCTGCGCTTGCCGGTAGCGCTAGCGGATATATCGGCCTATATCCGCGCCAGCAACCGAGAAACAGAGGTCATTGTTGTCGACGACGGCTCCACCGACCGAACCGCGGATGTGGCCAACTCCTTCCGCGGCGAAATTCAGCGCCTGCGTGTGATCGCCAACAAGAAAAACCGCGGAAAGGGCTACAGCGTTCGGCATGGAATGCTGGAGGCGCGCGGACGCATTGTGTTGTTTACCGACGCGGACTTGTCCGCACCGATCGTCGAAGCGGACAAACTTCTCGCGGCCCTCGCGGATCACGACGTGGCTATCGGCTCACGCGCGCTCAACCGCAACCTGATTTCCGTGCATCAGTCCGTGTTCCGAGAGTACGCGGGCATCATTTTTAATCTTATTGTGCGCGCCATTCTCCGCTTGCCGTTCGTCGATACGCAGTGCGGCTTCAAGGCTTTTCGGCGTGACCGCTGCCGCGTGATCTTCCAGCAGCAGCGCATCGAAGGCTTCGGTTTTGATCCGGAGCTTTTGTACCTGGCACGGCACCACGGCCTGAGCGCGGCGGAGATTCCGGTACGCTGGGCGCATTCACCGGCTACGAAAGTGAGCATGTGGCGCGACAGTATCCAGATGTTTCTGGACGTTTTCATCATTCGTTGGAATGCACTGCAGGGGCGGTACCCGCGCTCGGAGTCCTCGAAGGCCAGCGCGGCCTGAGCAAAAGGGCCCTTCACTTTATAATACAAAGTACTTGACACGCGTGGAGGCTCCGGTTAACATGCGCAAATGGCCTTCGTGAGCCCTCTCCGCTCCCACCAACGCGAGCCTATCCCCATCGATGCTCGCGCCGCCGACCACCTGCGTTACATTCGCGAGACCATGGAGCGCGCCGCCGAGTTTACCGCCGTCCCCGGCTGGGGCGGGGTAGCCATGGGAGTGACCGCCATCGTCGCGGCTTGGATAGCATCGCATCAAGCATCGCCGCGCGCCTGGCTCACGGTTTGGCTGGTCGAGGTCTTTGTCGCCGTGGCCATCGCCGCCTCCTCGGCGGCGACCAAGGCTCATCGCGCCAGCGCCACACTTCTTTCCGGGCCGGGCCGCAAATTTCTTCTCAGCTTTACTCCGCCGATCATCGTCGGCGGCCTGCTGACCCTCACGCTGTTTCAAGCCGGCGTGCAAGCCGCGATTCCCGGCGTGTGGCTGCTTCTTTACGGCACGGCCATCGTTACGGGTGGGGCCTTCTCAGTGCGAGTTGTTCCGGTGATGGGGTTGGCTCTCATGGGTCTTGGAGCAATCGCGCTTTTCGCTCCGTCCAATTGGGGAGACGCGTTCATGGCGGCAGGCTTTGGCGTGTTGCAAATTGGCTTCGGGTTGTGGATTGCGCGGCATCACGGAGGGTAGCGGCACAGAAGGATTCGCATGGCCAAGTCATCGACAGCACGGGACGAACGGTACCAGCGATCACGCGAGCGCGAAGCCGCACTGCCTGCCGCACATGCGCAGCCACGCGAGCCCGTCCCGGCGGATCTGGACCGTCTGATTCACGAGCGCGTGCGCTTGGGCATTGTCAGCGCCCTGGCGGTCAATCGCTCGCTGACCTTCAACGAATTGAAGGCCATGCTGAAGACCACGGACGGCAACTTGAGCGTGCATGCGCGCCGGTTGGAAGAAGCAGATTACATCGTATGCACGAAATCCTTTGACGGGCGGCTGCCCAAGACAGAGTACCGGCTTACGGCAGCGGGGCGAAAGGCGCTGGAGCGCTATTTGAATCATATGGAAGCGCTAATCCGCGCGACGCGCGAAGGCTAGAGCTGCAAATTTTTTTGTCCCCATACTTTGTGGTACAGAGTAGTTTGTATCGTTAGACCCTAGCGGCGGAGAAAAGAACATGCACATGGCACCCATCGTTCTGCAACAACCCACGGCGCTTCCCCAGGAGCTGCCTCCGAGACGCTCCCTGCACGTGGCCATCATTTCCGACGGCAATGGCCGCTGGGCCACCTCGCGCGGCTTGCCGCGTTCCGCCGGCCACCGAGCCGGCGCGCAAACCGCGAGGCGCATCATCGCCGCGGCACCCGGTCTGGGCATCCACACGCTCACGCTTTTTGCGCTCTCTTCCGCGAACTGGAAACGCCCTCCCGCGGAGGTCGCTGGAATCCTGCGCTTGTTGCACGAATATCTTCTGACGGAAACCTCGAATTGCATGGCGGAAGGCGTGCGCTTGAGCATCATCGGGCGCCGCGACCGCATGCCCTCGACGCTGCGTGACGCCGTCGCCGATGCTGAAGCAGCCACCGCAAATGGCACGCGTTTGCACTTGCGGCTGGCGATCGATTATTCCGCGCGCGAAGCGATCTTTCACGCCGCTTGCCGCTTCTACAAAGTAACGAAGCTCTCGTCCGATACCTTCGGCGACGTCTTGTCGGAAGTGCTGCGCGGCGGCTCGACAGATGTCGACCTGTTGATCCGCACGGGCGGAGAGCAGCGGCTCTCTGATTTTCTCTTGTGGGAATGCGCCTTCGCGGAATTTGTTTTTCTGACAAAGCGCTGGCCGGACTTTACCGCGGCGGACCTGGAATCCGCGGTGCAAGAATATGGCCACCGCGAACGCACGCGCGGCGCTCTGCCGGATGCGATAGCTGGCTAAGGTCTTCAAGAAGGGAATTCGAGAAGGGAGAAAACTCAGATGGAATTCATGCCGGAACATGCGCCTCTGGCGGTTATGGCGTTTCTGGGAATGGCTTTGCTCCTGGGTGCCATAACGCTGGTTATGCTTGTGGCTTTCCTGACAAGACGAAAGTGGATCGGCTTCTCCGCAGTCATTCTTGGTCTTATGTTCGCTTCCGGCTATGCGCTGGTTCTCATAGGCGTCTCGCTGACAAGCCACGAGAAGACCCTTGCGCCAGGCGAAAACAAGTATTTTTGCGAAATCGATTGCCACATCGCCTATTCGGTAGTGAATTTCGAAGAAGCCAAGGCGCTCGGCGATGAATCACATCAAACTCTGCCCGCCGGGCGCTTCGTGATTGTTCGACTAAAGACCTGGTTCGATCCGAGCACCGTCTCGGAGCATCGCGGTGACAGTCCGCTGGCTCCAGGTCCACGGCGTGTTGTTCTCGTCGATGACGCAGCACACCGATTCCCTCAATCTGCGCAGGGGCAAGCGGCGCTCACCAGGGTGCACGGCGGCACGATCCCATTGTCACAGCCTCTCCGGCCGGGCGAGTCGTATATCACTGAGTTTGTGTTCGATGTCCCGGTGAACGCGCGCAATCTGCGTCTCTTTGTCGGAGATGACTTCGATATGCCGGATCGCCTGCTGATCGGGCACGAAGACAGTTTTCTGCACAGGAAGATTTTCCTGGCGCTTGCTGCTCCCGGCACCGTGTTAGCCGGCCGCGTGCCTTGCTATACTCGCGACGCATACCCGTCGAGATGAGAAGGGCGTTCCGTTCCCCTGAGCGGGTACGCCTGGCTGCCGTGGTCGCATCCCTAAACTGCTGAACCTTCAGCCACTTGCAAAACCCTGACCTTTAGCCCTCCTCCAGCGTCTCTACCCCAGGAGCATGGCATGGGAATTATGGGACTTGCGCTGGCCTGGGAGGCTAGAATCCCCGCCGTAGCGCAACAGGAGAGGCGGGTGGAACCTTTCCGTGGACAAATCGCCGCTCCTGACGCGGCGCAGGCAGGGCGGGCGGAGGACACGGCGCTAGCGGCGGCTTGCCGGTCGGGGGACCTGTGCGCGTACGAGCGACTGTATTCACTCCATGGCGCGCGCATGAAGAACCTTGCTCGGAACATTCTTGGCAGCGCCACGGATGCGGAAGACGCCGTGCAGGAAACCTTTTTGAAGGTTCAACGCGGGATCGCCAGTTTTCGGGGGCAATCCAGTTTCGTGACCTGGACCTTCCGTATCCTGGTGAACACCTGTTACGACGCGCGGCGCAGCCGTTTACGGAAGAAAGAAGTCGCCGCAGACGACGAGCAACAACGCGGCGATGCTGCTCCACGTCCGGAGGCTCGCAGCCGAGGGCGTCGTAGGCGCGCGTGAAGGCGCGCTGGTTGCGCTCGGCAACCGCCCACCACTGAACCCCTTCCTGCGCGGCGGTGCGCAGGATCTTGTCGTCGATGTCGGTGA
>CATPAM010000342.1 GCA_955651735.1 Candidatus Acidiferrales bacterium
CTTCGGATGCTTCGCAAACAAATGGTTGCGCTCCGCCATCAGCGTCTCAAACGGCGGATACTTGGAGGGAGGCCGCGCGCGCTGCGGGAATTCTTTTAGCTCCTCCCAGCGCTCGTTGTTCTTGTCCCAGGGATCGAAAAACGCGGAAGGCTCCGCAATGTGGATGAGCACCGGAATCTTCAGCTCCGCGCATTTTTCAAACAGCGGATCGAAGATGGGATCGTCGGCATGCACGCGCTCGCCATTCGCGTATTTCACGTCCATGCCGAAATTCTTGAAGATTTTCAATCCCTGAGCGCCGTTGCGCACATCGGCCGCAAGCCGTTCCGCGGCACGCTGGCCGTATCCGGCAGTGTTGATGTCGTCGTAGCTCGGATTCGCGAAGACCACGAAGCGATCGGGATACCGTCCCTTCATGGTCGCGACCGTTTTGCGCAGCTCTTCGCCGGTGCCGCCGCTGAGGTTCACCAGCACGCGGAGATTGATGGTGTCCATCTCCTTCACGAGCTGATCGACATGCTCCGGAGTGGGATTCCAGTGATGGCTGTGAATATCGATGAAAGGATATTTCGCGCGCTGAATCTTGTGCTCTGGAACGACCAGCGTCGACTTCGGATTGTAGTCCTCGATGGTCGGCGTCTGCTGCGCTTGCGCCCAAGGAGCCGCAAAAGCGGAAGAAGCAGCCCGCAGCCTTCTCGCCGCGCGCGGCGACAGCAGCGCAACGGAGGAGATGCACGCAAGTGTCGCCGCAGAAACGGAAATGGCACGCCAGGATTTCATCGCCTGCTCCTTGAGAGAAACGCGAATAGTTTCTCACAGAGATGCGGGCCAGCCGAACGTGAGAGTTTGACCGAACGTCAGATTTTGACCAGGCACCACTCCTCGCTCCACGGCAGGCGAGACATTTGGCGCGCGGGGCCGTCCGGCTGCACGATGAAGTTGTCGGAGAAATTCGAGCCGATGCCGTGCTCGGGGTCGTACAAGCCAGGCTCGACGGAAAACGCCATGCCCGGTTCGAGCATGGTGTAATCGCCCAGCGAAAGATACGGCCGCTGGTGTCCTTCCCAGCCTTCGCCGTGCGCCGGCCGGTGATAGATGTAGGGAGCGACGCCATTCTTCACCTGGTATTTGTGAATTTTGTACGCGACGGTGGAGCAGGTGACGCCCGCGATGGACTCTTCTTTTTGCATCAGGCAGCAATCGCGGCTCACCGTCCAGAGTTTTTTCATCTGCTCGGTGAGCGGATGGATGAAGAAAGGCCGGTACAGTTCACCGCCGCAACCGGCGATGTGGACGCCGCCTTCAATTTGCAGCGCCTGGCCGCGCGTGATTTTGTTGTGCAGAAATTGATTGGGATGCGGATAGGCAGTGGAGCGGCCGACGCGGCATCCGATATCGATCTCGATGCCCACGGCGGTGTGCGGCGCGCCGTCACGCTTGATATCGGCCATGACGAGATCGGTGCCGTATTTTGTGGCGGCAGCGGCGATGTCGTAGTCGGTGAGATCGGTGCCGTGCTGCAGCAGCATGTCGCGCGCGAAGGCATGCATCTGGTTGAAATAGTTGTAGGCGCGGCGCGTCAGCGCTTGCTCTTCCGGCGTTTTGTGTACGCGCATGTTCATGCAGATATCGTCGGCGGAGCCCATTTCGCGGCCGAGAACGCTGACGACTTTGCGCTGCACTGAGGGAGTTAGTTCCGTGTCCGCGACGAGATTTTTCTCAGCAAAACCGCGCTTCTTCAGCGCCTTGAAAACCCATTCGTTGAGATCTACTTTTGCGCCCATCTGCACTTTGCCTTCTTCCGGGAAGGCTCCCTCGGCGTGCGGAAAATCGAAATACATTTCCCCGTCCGTGTTCCACCAAGTTTTCACGAGGTCGCGGTCCAGCGCACCGTAAAACCAAAGCGGGTCGTCCTTGGTGGGAAGAAAAACCTGCACGAGGCGCTCCGTGGTGGTGTGCCAGAGTCCGGTGAAATAAATAATGTTCCAGCGATCGGTCAGCAAAATTCCGTCGCGGCCGTCTTGCGCGAGTTTTTCTTGCAGCAATTTGGCGCGCTGCTTGTGCCATTCAAGGGGCAAGCGATCGTAGGTTGCGGGCTTCAAATCGTCGTCGGGGAGAAAGAGCCGTGCGGATTTGTCGGGTGCTGCCGCGGCCGATTTCAAACGCGCAGCTGCGGCCGTTGACGCGAATTCGGGAAGCGCGGCGGCGCCAACGCTGGAAACGGTTACCGCCGCACCCGTTGCCGCAATAAATTCTCGCCTGCTAATCATTTCTCCCCCTTTTGCTCTAGACGCAGTTATCTGGGGAACGCTCTTAACACATTTTCGCAGGCGGGGAAAGCGGGTCGTGATCTGCGCCAGCGGCGCTAGGCAGCGGCAACGTTGCGGAATCGGGCATCAGCTGCGTTCGAAACGCGGAGCTGGGCGGTGCAGACTGCTAGGATAGAGTCTTGTGAGCACTCGCGTTTTATTTCGGGTTGTGCTGCCGGCGGTGGTGGCGCTGCCGTTGGGATTTATTGGGTTGGCGCTGGCCGCGGAGAATGAGCCGGCGATTCCTGCTCCCGTCTTGATGCTGTTTTCACCGGGGCTGAAGCTGGCGGAATTGATTGCGCCGGGGGAGCATGGTTCGCTGGGCGCTACGTTTGGATGGTTCTTGCGGGTGGGGATAGCGGTGAATGCCGCGTATTACTTTGTGATTTTTGCGTTGCTTACGTACTTGATTACTCGCCGCAGCGCGGCGCAATAAGACAGAAACCTCGCTCCGCTCCCTGGGACGCGCCCTTCGTTCCTCAGGATAAACTAAAGCGCTCCCCTACAACACCTCGTCGACATTTGTTGCTATACGCTGCCGGATACGGCGCACAGCCAAAAATGGCTGTGCCATGATTTCAGACGCTGGCTTTTTCGCTCGCCAGGGAATGGAGGGATTGGGTGTAGGGGGGCTTGGCTACGCCGCGTTCGGTGAAGA
>CATPAM010000343.1 GCA_955651735.1 Candidatus Acidiferrales bacterium
ACATGGCTCCGGACTTTGCGCTGCTCGACAACCAATGGAAGCAGATCCACCTGGCTGATTACCGCGGCAAGAAAAATGTCGTCCTGGCCTTTTACGTTCTGGCCTTCACCGAGGGTTGAACGAAAGAACTTCAAGCCTATCAGGCTGATATGGCCAAGCTCGAAGCTTCTGACGCAGTCGTTTTCGGCATCAGCATTGACAGCCCCGCCGCCAACAACGCTTTCGCGCAAAAAATCGGCGTCACCTTTCCGCTACTCAGCGACATGAACCGCAAAGTGCTGAAACAGTACGGCATCCTCAAAATGTACAACGTCCAGAAAGAAGAATATGATTGGGCGCAGCGCACTACTTTCGTCATCGACAAAAAAGGCGTCATCCAGTCGGTGGAAGAAGAGGCCAGCGCCATCAATCCAAACAATGCCGTCGCCGTTTGCACGAAGCTTCCGAAAAAATAGCACTTCGCTGGGTCGGGAGTTCATGCGCATGTTGCTGCGGCCCGGATCATTCTTCGCATGAGCTCGAATCCACTGGCAGCCTCCTATAGTCCAATTCCCCAGCTTGATCTGGCGGCCCAATACGCAGCCGTTGGTGGCGAGGTCCGCGAAGCGATTGAACGCGTGCTCTCCTCGCAGCAATTTATCCTGGGGCGCGAAGGCGCTGCGTTGGAAGAAGAAATCGCGCGGCTGTGCGGCGTAGCACATGGAGTCGGTGTTGGCTCCGGCACCGATGCGCTGGTCCTCGCGCTGCGTTCCTGCGGAGTTGCGGCGGGCGACGAAGTCATTCTTCCACCGTTCACCTTCGTAGCCACGGGCAGCGCCGTGAGCGCGCTGGGCGCGAAGCCGGTCTTCGCGGACATTCATCCCAACACCTACAACATCGATCCCGCGCAGATTGCGCGCCGTGTAACGCCGCGCACTCGTGCCATCGTTGTCGTCCACCTCTACGGCCTGGCAGCAGACATGGACCCGATCATGGAGTTCGCACATGAGAAGAACTTACCGGTGGTCGAAGACAGCGCGCAGGCCATTGGCGCAGGCTACAAGGGCCGGCGCACCGGCTCTCTCGGCGACGTCGCTTGCTTTAGTTTTTACCCGACCAAGAATCTGGGCGCGTGCGGCGATGCCGGCATGATCGTGACCAACTCCGCGGAACGCGCGGCGCGTTTGCGCATTCTGCGGAACCACGGGCAGAAAGAAAAATACGTCAGCCTCGAGCCGGGCTGGAACGGCCGGCTGGATGAAATTCAGGCCGCGATTCTGCGCGTGAAACTTCGCTATCTTGCGGAGTGGCAGCGCGCCCGGCAAGCTCACGCAGCGGAATACACCCGGGAATTTTCGCAGATCCCCGGCATTATGCCGCCGCTTGTGCCCGAGGGCTACGACCACGTTTTCCACCAGTACACCATTCGCGTGGAAGAACGTGACCGGTTGCAGCACGTTCTGACCGCGAAAAAAATCGGCAGCGCCGTCTATTACCCCGTCCCTCTGCATCTTCAGCCGCTGTACGCTTCTCTCGGCTGCAAGGCCGGGGATTTTCCGCACGCCGAGCACGCCGCGCAAGAAGTCCTGTCCCTGCCCATGTATCCGGAGCTGCGGCCGGCTCAGTTGGCGCGCGTGGCGGAAGCCATCACCGAGTTCGTGCGTCACTAGACGCCGCTCATCTTCCCAGATAGAGAAGCAGCAGCAGAAAAACCCACAGGCCATCCATGAAATGCCAGTAATACGAAGTTATTTCCGCGGCGGTGTTGCGCGAGATTTTTCCTTTTTCAAAATTGCGCGTAGCCACGTACACCAATGCGGCAACCCCGCCAAGCACGTGTACAGCGTGTGCGACGGTAAAAATGTAGAAAAAACTCGTGGCTTGATTGCTCGCGATGTACACGCCCGTGGCCACCAGTTGCAGCCAGGCAATCAGCTGGCCGGTCAGAAACAGGATGCCGAGAATTGTCGTAGCGCGCCACAGCTTGCGGAATCCCGGAAAGTCGATGGCCGATAGGCGCCGTCTTGCCTTCTCGAGCGTATAACTGCTCAGCAACAGGGTTGCGGTATTGAGCCACAGGATCTTTGGCAGATGCAGCGGCGTCCAAGCTTGGCTTACGTGCTTCAAAACGAGGAACGCGCTGCAGAGTCCCAGGAAGAACACCAGGATGGAAATCATGCCCAGCGTGATTGCCGTCGAATAGCGGCGTTGCGGCGGTTTGCGGGGCCGCCTGCCCTTATCGCCATCTCCGCCACCGTCGCCGCCCGCAGGAGGCTCCTTCCCTCCGCCTCCTCCACCAATGTCGACGACGATCAGCTCGGTATCTTGCGTAGCCATTGTCCCGGACAGGAGTTCCTTCCAAGTCTACTCGCGTTTCCGCCTGTTTCGGGCGTTGCGTGATGAAGGCACGATACGCGAACGCGCAAAAACTCAGCTCTCCTAAATACAGTACATGGCGAGGGAAATTCAAGAAGGAAGCCGGTCGGCAGAGATAGCTACTATGTTTCACCTTGCAACACTCACGAACTTCTATACCGTAGTAATGTGCTAGCTATACAGCCATCATACGAGAATCGATCCGTTGCCGCGGAACGACTTTGTTGGGAGAAAATCCTTGATTGAGCGACCTCGAGCCCGCCGTTATCCATTTGCCGCCAGCATCGATCTGGTGGACATGGAATCTGAAACCGAGACTCGCGAACAAACCACCGACCTCAGCGTCTTCGGTTGCCAGGTAACGGCGCAAAGACCTTTTCCTGCCGGCACAAAAGTTCGCCTCCGCATTATTCACCGTGGCGCCATCTTCGCAGTGCAAGGTCAGGTAGCGAATGTTCGCAGAAACAGCATGGGCGTAGTGTTCGGCAAGATGGAGCAAAAGGACCAGGCAGTTCTGGAGAAATGGCTGGCGGAGGCTCGCGACACCCACGAACGTACCACGAGCGCGCGCTAAATATCTTCGCGATCGACTCTTTTGTTACAGTCGGAAATGGTGCGGTAGAGAGGACTCGAACCTCCACGGTATTGCTACCGCCAGCCCCTCAAGCTGGTGCGTCTGCCAGTTCCGCCACTACCGCATTTCACAGACTTGCTGATTATAGTTGAGAGCCGCGCGAATTGCGAGGTTCGCTGAAAAAGTGAACCAACCGCCTATGGCTTCTTTGGTTGCGCTGACCCCGGTTGCTTTGTCGCCGGGGCTGGCGCGCTGCTGGCTGGTGCGCTCGACTGTGGCACACTGGACTGCGGCGTGGTCTGCGGCTTCGCCGGTGTCACTGGCGCGGGCTTCGGAGCTGGTTTTGAAAATTTCTCAAGCACCGAGCCGCCCTGCTCCACGCCCTTGTCCGTATGCAGCACGAGCGCCATCGCGCACACCATGAACATAATCGCGCACCACGTGGTCGCTCGCGAAAGCACCGTAGCCGCGCCGCGAGGTCCGAACGCCGTCTGGCTGCCCGCACCGCCGAATGCGCCCGCGATGTCCGCGGCCTTACCGCTCTGCAGCAGCACCACGATGATCAAGAACAGGCAGTTCACCACGAAAAACGTGGGCAACAGCCAGGAAAACCAGCGCGAATCGGAAACTCTCCAGCCCAGCACGATAAATCCAAATCCCAGCGCCAACGAAATCGCCCACTTCATCCAACCTGACATTTCACAACCTCACTAAGCAAAAGATGCGGCCGCCACCGCGCAACTATTGCGCCGATTCGCAGCCGTTCACGACGGACGCGAAGGACTTCGCGTCCAGGCTCGCTCCGCCGACGAGCGCGCCATCCAACTCTTCCTGGGCCATCAAGCCCTGGATGTTGTCGGGTTTGACGCTGCCGCCGTACAGAATCCGCATTGCCCGGGCCTGCTCCGTAGAGAACTTTTTCTCCGCGCACTTCCGCAAAAAACGGTGCACCGTCGCCGCAATTTCTGGCGTCGCCGTCTTGCCCGTGCCAATTGCCCAAACTGGCTCGTAAGCTACCAGAATACGGGAGAACTCTTCGGGGGTCAACGCGCCCGGGCCGCCTAAAAACTGCGTCTCACAAATTTCTTCCGTGCGCCCGGCTTCGCGGTGCTCCAACAGCTCGCCGACGCAGACGATCGGCGTCAACCCCGCGGAGAGCGCCGCTTTCGTCTTTTTCGCCACGGCTTGTTCGGTCTCACCGAAAAATTGTCGCCGCTCGGAATGCCCGATGATCACGTAGCGGCACCCCGCCTCCACCAGCATGGGCGGCGCGATCTCACCCGTGAACGCACCCTCTTTTTCCCAGAAGACGTCTTGTGCTCCAATGCCGACCTTGCTGCCCCGCGCGGCTTCCGTCGCCGCGACAATTGCCGTGAAGGGCGGCGCAATCACAATGTCGCAACGGCGCACGCCACTCACCAGCGGCAAAAATGCCGAGAAAAACGCACGCGTCTCCGCCTGCGTCTTGAACATCTTCCAGTTTCCCGCGATCACGCGCCGCCGCTTCGTTATGCTCATTTTTTCCAGCAGAACCTTCCGTGACCTTTGTGCTCTTCTCTTTGTGAACTCTGCGTTTAGCTTTTGTTGGTTAAGGCTTCCACCCCAGGCAGCTTTCGCCCGGCAAGAAACTCCAGCGAAGCCCCGCCGCCAGTGGAAATGTGTGAAATCTTGTTCGCCACACCGGACTGATGCACCGCCGCCACGGAATCGCCTCCGCCCACAATAGACGTGGCGCCCGCTGTGGTAGCGGCCGCCACGGCCTTCGCTATTTCGAGCGTGCCCTTCGCGAACGCCGGCATCTCAAAAACTCCCATCGGTCCGTTCCACACAATCGTTTTGGCCTTGGCGATTTCCGCGGCGTACGCGGCAATCGTCTTCGGTCCGATATCCAGGCCCATCTGATCCGCGGGAGTTGCAGAAACATCGCAGATCGTGGCCTTGGCGTCGGGCTTGAGTTCCGGTGCGATCACATGGTCGGCCGGCAGCAGAAACTTGAAGTCTTTTACTTTGGCATCCACCAACAACCGCTTCGCCAAGTCGATCTTGTCGTTTTCCACCAGTGATTTGCCGATTGGCAGACCCTGCGCCTTCTCGAACGTATACGCCATGCCGCCGCCGATCAGCATTGTGTCGGCGATCTTCATCAAATTTTCTACGACTTCGATTTTGTCGCTGACCTTGGCGCCGCCCAGAATCGCCGCAAATGGCCGCGCGGGATTCGTGACCGCTTTGCCCAGATACGCGAGTTCCTTCTCCATCAGCAATCCTGCCGCCGCCTGCTTTACGAAGCGCGTAATCCCCACTACGGAAGCATGCGCCCGGTGCGCCGAACCGAATGCATCGCAAACGAAAACGTTGTCACACAGAGCCGCAAGCTGCTTGGAAAACGCTTCGTCATTCTTTTCTTCTTCCGGATGAAACCGCACGTTCTCCAGCAGCAGCACGCCGCCTTCGCCCAGCGCCTTGCTCTTCGCTTCCGCATCCGCTCCGACGCAATCGTTTGCAAAGCCAACCGTCCGCTCCAGAAGCTCCTGAAGTTTCTTCGCCACTGGGGCCAGCGAATACTTCGGATCCGGTCCGCCCTTGGGCCGCCCAAGGTGCGAGGCCAGCACCAATCGCCCGCCCTTCTGAATGGCCAAACGGAGCGTTGGCAGCGTTTCGCGGACGCGCGTGTCGTCCGTGATCACACCATCCTTCAGCGGCACGTTAAAATCCACGCGAATAAACACACGCTTACCGCGCAAATCCAGATCGTTAATGGTCAGCTTGTTCATGGCTTCTAGTTTTCAGCCTTCAGTTCTCAGAACTGACTCGGTGCGGAAGACCGACACCCACAACACCGCGCAAGGCGCGCTCAGAATTTGGACGCCATGAATTTGATCAAGTCGCGGCAGCGGCAGGAGTATCCCCACTCGTTGTCGTACCAGGCCAGCACTTTCACGCAGCGGTCGCCCACCACTTTGGTGTAACCAGCGTCGACAATCGAGGAATTAGGATTGCCCTTGAAATCCGCGGACACCAACTCTTCCTCGGTGTACGCGAGAATTCCCTTCATCGGCCCGTACGACGCCGCCTTCAGCGCGCCGTTGACGCTTTCCACCGTGGCCGCCTTATCTACAAACACCGTTAAGTCCACCACGCTGACATTGGGCGTCGGAACGCGCATGGCGTATCCGTCCAGCTTGCCTTTCAGTGCCGGAATCACCAGGTGCAATGCTTTCGCCGCACCCGTAGAACTCGGAATCATGTTGATGGCCGCCGCCCTCGCTCGCCGCAAATCCTTGTGCGGCAAATCCAGCAATCGCTGGTCATTGGTGTACGAGTGAATCGTAGTCATCGTCCCACTGTGAATGCCAAAGGTGTCCTGCAAAACTTTGGCAACCGGCGCCAGGCAATTCGTCGTGCACGAAGCATTCGAAACGACATTGTGCTTCGCAGGGTCGTACGTGTTGTCGTTCACGCCGAGAACAAAGGTCGCATCCGGGCCGTCCGCCGGCGCGGAAATAATCACTTTCTTCACCCCACCGCGCAGATGCTTCTTGGCATCCGCGCCCTTGGTGAAAAGCCCCGTCGATTCCACCACGATACTGGCGCCTACGGACGCCCAGTCGATCTCGCCCGGATCTTTGGTCTTGAATACCTTGAAGCTCTTGCCCTCTACCGCGATGGAATCATCGGTGTGCGTCACGTTGTGCGGCAAATTCCCCAGAATCGAATCGTATTTCAGCAAGTGCGCCAGCGTTTTCGCGTCCGTTACGTCATTGACCGCCACGAACTGAATATCTTTATCATCCAGCGCCGTACGCATGATATTCCGGCCGATGCGGCCGAAGCCGTTGATACCTACTTTGATGGGCATTCTTCCTCCGAAGGGGGATGCGTGCTAGCGGCCGGACCACACTGCAACCTTCAGCCACGCTGCGGACCTAAAATGCTATGGTCTGCGCCAACAAAAGTCAACGCAGGTTGGGATCGTGAAAATTATTGCGGATATTGCTTGATGCTGGTAACGCGGTCGCCCATGAAGCGGATGAAAACGGTTTTTGACGGCGGCTGGCCGTAAATCCAGTCCTCGATCTCGTTCCCTTGGGAATCGCGCTCGCGAACTTTGTGCTCCGGCTTGCCAATTGCGGCGACCACTTCTTCGCGGTCCATGCCCACGGTCGGCCGCCGATCTTGAATCGCCTTCTTCATTTCCGGCGGCAGGGTATCGACCCACTGCACCGAAGCGGAGCGCTGTCTGGCAAAATCCAAAAAGGGCGAGAGAATCTGCTTCAACTCTGCCGGAGTCAAGTCGGGCACAGGTTTGCTGAACTCCAGGAAAATCGTGCTGCCTGTACCAGGCTGGAGGCCCGGAGGGCCGCTTTCCTGGTCGGGGCCAGTTGTCGTGGTTCTCGATGTGGGTATCGTCCCGCCCATGCCGATTTGAATGTGATCGCGCCAGCGTCGCTTGCCGCGCCCGCCGCCATTCACATC
>CATPAM010000344.1 GCA_955651735.1 Candidatus Acidiferrales bacterium
CTCTAAAGATTTTTTCGATGAACCTGAAGATCTTGCTGTACTGCAAAATACGATCAGAATCGCATGCGAGTTCTCTGATTTCCTGAAGGGGACAGACGGCACGCCAGAATTGTCGGATGCCGAGTACATGGCAGACACAATTCGGTCTGGGATTGACGATTTCTATAGGATGGCCCAGTGGGGAGGTATCCTGAGTGGTCTAAAGTTGCGAAAGGGCTTCGGTCAAAACGTGCCGAGCACTCTCTCTGAAATGAAGGAATTGTATGACCCCATTTTCCAACAGCTGACGCATTGTACCTCTAGCGTCAAGGGTGTCGGGCTCCTTTTATCTCTTCTGCAGATAATGCTTCTTTTCATGACGATCTATTTTCCATCCTTCTCTGGTTCAGAAAGCTCTTCATAAGAGAGTGATATCATCGCTGCGGCACTCGCGGAGTCGCCCCGGAAGCCCTTCCTCGGAGGTGATTATGCTCGATACGCGCCGTTGCTTCCTTAGAAACCTCGCCGGAGTCTCCAGTTCTTTCCTGATCTTTCAATCTTCACCGCCCATACCCGAACCCAGGCGCAGGACACCGGTAGATCCGCCGACGCCCGCTGAAAAGCAGGACGCGGAGAATCCCGTGGACACATCCAGAAGCACACAGCGCGCGCAACTGCAAGCGCAAGAAAAAGAGTTTCGCGAGACGATGGCGCGGCTCTTTGCCAAAGTGCGCGACCTCAAACTCCAGGTCGACGCCCTCCACTCCTCCGATGTTTTTTCAATCGCCATCTTCAAGCAAACCCAAGAAATCGAAAAGCTGGCCAAACAGCTCAAAAATTACGCCAAGGCCTGACCTTGGGATTTCGGAACAGGACGCGGTCTCGCCTATAGCAGTTTGTCCCGCTTTCTCCTCGACCTGGTGTCAGCCCGTAACGAGACGCCAAGGATCGTCAGCAAGTAAACGCAGGCGTTTACGATGAAGGCGACGAAAATGTTTTCAAAGTTCATAAGCGAATGCTTTGGATCGTAAAAAAAGTCCGGTGGTGCTAGACGAATGACCAGCCAGCCCGGTGACGCGAACAGAACCCATTCAGGAACAATAGAGTAAGGTCCCACCCAAAAAGGCAATGCAGTGCTAATAAAAGTCACCGGCATGGAAACGATGACCACGCAAACAAAAATGAGTAGGAATTGAGGCCAGGAGCGGCCCGATGTGACCGGTTCGAGACGCGGTAAAGCCGGACTTCGCGAATCGGGAATCTGTGGAATGTGCGCCCTCCCGGTCGTCTGCTCTCAGACTCTTTGAGCGAAGGTATCTGTTTATCAATATAACTATGGGCTAGACGTCCTTCTGATGCGCAAGAGCGTCAGCCTCGTCTCGGTTACTACCGGGGATAGTTTCTTCCGATAGATCGTTACTTCATTGCGTCGCCGCTTCGCTGCCTGCTATCTTCTTTCCCCATGTCTCTCCCCTTCGACCTCGCCGAAGCCACCCGCCACCTCTTCTCCAAAGACGAAAAACTCGCCGCCCTCATCGCCGAAACCGCGCAATTCCAGACCGAGATAGACGCCGCGCAATCTCCCTACGAAGCCCTCCTCGAATCCATCGCCTACCAATCCATCTCCGGCAAAGCCGCCGCCACCATCTTCGCCCGCATCAAAGCCCTCAGCGGCAACAGCCGCCCTCCCTCCCCTGAGCAAATGCTGAACCTCCGCACCTCCACGCTCCGCAAAGCCGGCCTTTCCGGCGCCAAAGTCCTCGCCATGAAGGATCTCGCCCGCAAAACCATCGACGGCATCGTCCCCACCCGCGAGCAAGCCGAAAAAATGTCCGACGCAGAACTAGTCCAGCGCCTCGACTCCGTCCGTGGCATCGGTGCCTGGAGCGTCGAGATGTTCCTGATCTTCAATCTCGGCCGCCCCGACGTCCTCCCCATCCACGACCTCGGCGTGCAAAAGGGCTGGTCCGTAGCCTACGGCAAGAAACACATGCCCAAGCCCAAGGAACTGCTGGCCTTCGGCGAGCGCTGGCGCCCCTACCGCACCGTCGCAAGCTGGTACATGTGGCGAGCCTTCGAGCGCGCCGGCTACGCCGTAACCAACAAAATCCTCCCCGCCAAAGTGAAAGCAAAGCGCCGCAAGCGCACCGCCATCGTCCGCAAGCCCCGCAAACGCTAGTCCCCGGGCGCTTTCACCCGACCCAGACCAGCCTATCGTATTCCTGTTCCTGGAAATTCTCTCTGGATCGCGGCAATCACAGGAAGGTTGTCGTTGTTGGGCGTGGCTCTAAAAGCGCCGAGAGCCGCCTCACAGGGTTGCTCCAGGTGATAAGCAGCAGCCCAAAGAGCGACCGTCCGGATTAGGGGCAGGTCGCCGGAGGCTTTGAAACTCGCGATGCCGGCCAAGCCATAGTAAATCTCTCCAGACAGATCCTTCGCCGACTCCGGGAGCTCGTTCCAATGGCTAAAGATATCTTTGGGATCCCACCCTGACGTCAATACGAAAGCTTCGTACTCTCCCTGATCCCTTCGCAAATCGCCGATGAGCTTTTGGTGCAGCTTTTCACTACCATATGCCCCGGCTTGGTTGTAAAAGAGGGAACGGTCATTCCAAGACATGCCGTCGAATTGCTCCGCGATGTAGTCTCCTGCCGGGATCCCCGCTTTGCGCAACTGCGCCATTGTGTGCTCAAAAAAACTGTCACTATATCGCCGAGGGGAATACGAACTCCCATAGCGCGGCAACGCGCTCTCTCGGTTCAGCGATTTGGGCCGCTTGTTCCCATCTGTGGCGCACCTCAAGAATTAGTTCCCAGCTACCGTTAGCTCTCTAGTCATCAAGTAGATAGCAGCGAATCCCGCCAGCAATACGCCGCTTTCGAGCGAAACCGAAATCCGGTGCAGGCGCGCAAACTCCGCCAGCAGCGGACTATCCTGCGCCGTAGCCTGGATCGATCCCATCTGCATCCGCAGCACCGCCATCCTCGGACTAACCCCGACCTGCGACGCCACCGTAAGCGCAATCATCAGCACTACGCAAAGCACCACCGGCGCCACAAAGCTCGCAAACGTCCGAGTGCGCGCCAGCCGCGCCAACAAAAACACGACCCCACAAATCACCCCAAGCAAATGCATCCGTCCCAGCGCAAAACCCACCATCGCCCCGGCAGCATCGCGGCTACCCAGCACCCGAAACGCCCCCGGCGCCACCACAAGACTAAGAAACACATCGCTTCCCAGCCACAACCCTAAACATAGAAACTCGGTCGCGCTCAGTATGAATGCCATATTCGGTCCTCTCTAGACCTGAAGAGGTAAGTAACCGCTCTATTATTTTAAATCGATTGAGCTATAATCCACCGCGTGACGCATGTTCCAATCTATCGAAGAGACTTCAAGATTTTGGCCGAATTGCGCTCCGAAGAAGTGCGCATCCTCCTTGCCAAGGGAAAACAGCAGGGCGCCTACTATCTTGCGGGTTACGCAGTGGAATGCGCGCTCAAAGCGTGCATCGCCAAGAAGACGAAGCGGTTTGAGTTTCCCGCCAAGGCTGAATACATTCGGAAGTTGTATGCCCATGAGCTCGATAAGCTGCTCAGTCTAGCTGGACTTGACGCGCAATTGAACAAGGATATGGCCGCAAACAAGGTCTTCAAGACAAACCGGCGGTCAATTCTCCGCACGCACTACTCTGTAGTCTTTGCGCCTTACCTAGGCACCGGTGAGCCATCCCTTTGGTGCGGCTGCGGGACGATGAGGAACTACGTTCCTTTTTTGAAAAGCGTCTCGGAATCTCGCCCTATGAAGTGAACCAAGCCCTGAATCAGCTAATCCAGAAGGGGAGCACCTCTATCTTTAATGTTCAACTGAACCTAAGAAAAGCGAGGAAGGTGAACTTAGCCGCATGAACCATCTTCGGCAGCGGTCCGCCCCATAGAAGTGCAGGTCGGCGACCTCAACGACGTCGCCACACTTTGAGCACAGCACCCCTAGGTCTTTTGTAAATCTAATGAGAGCGTGTGGGAAGATGGTGGGCGACAAAGGACTTGAACCTTTGACCTCTCCCGTGTGAGGGGAGCGCTCTAACCAACTGAGCTAGTCGCCCAAATTTCACAGCGGCGCGAACATCGAACCCAAACGGCCGTGCCGTCATCTATGTTGTAACAGGAAGGCCCTGAGTTTTCAACAATGCCGACCGCCATCTCGCAGACCGTTTCGCAGCTCCAACGCTCCATCGCCCAAGCCATTTACGGCAAAGAAGAAGCCATTCAACTCGCGCTCATCACCCTGCTCGCACGCGGCCACCTGCTTATTGAAGACGTGCCCGGCGTTGGCAAGACTACCCTGGCGCAAGCTCTCGCAAAATCTTTTCACTGCACCTTTCAGCGCATACAGTTTACTTCCGACCTGCTTCCCAGCGACGTGCTCGGCGTCAGCGTCTACAATCCCGAGTCCCGCGAGTTTGAGTTCCGCGCCGGCCCCATTTTCGCGAACGTCGTGCTCGCCGACGAAATCAACCGCACCACCCCGCGTACGCAATCCGCGCTCCTCGAAGCCATGAACGAAGCGCAAGTCACGGTGGACGGCAAAACGCTCCCGCTGCCGCAGCCTTTTCTCGTCATCGCCACGCAAAATCCCGTCGAGCATCACGGCACGTACCCGCTGCCCGAATCGCAGCTCGATCGCTTCCTGATGCGCATCCGCATGGGTTACCCCTCGCACGAAACCGAGCGCGAAATTCTCCGCATGCGCGTGGGCGACGCTCCTATTCGCTCGCTCGAGCCGGTCGCTGACGTTAGCGACGTTCTCTCGATGCAGCACGCCGTAGCGCAAGTCAAAGTCGATTCCAGCCTGCACGACTACGCGCTCGAAATTGTCGCGCGCACACGCAAGAGCGAGCAGCTTTCGCTCGGCGTCAGCCCACGCGGCACTTTGATGCTGCAGCGCGCCGCGCAAGCCCGCGCTTTCCTCGACGGCCGCGATTTCTGCCTCCCGGACGACTTCAAGCAGCTCGCGGTGTCGGTTTTTTCCCACCGCGTCGTCGCCAGCTCGCGCCACGCCTCGCTGCAGAAAAAATCCGAGACCACGGAAGCTGTCCTGCGCGAAATCGTCGAGTCCGTTGCCGTTCCGTTATGATCCGCCTCCTGTGAGTGTCACCTCAACCGTCGCGAATCTCTGGGCCAAAGCTGATCGCCCCGGAGTGCGTGCGTTTTTCCTCTCGATGGCCGCATTGGCCGTCGCACTGGTACTTGCGCTCTACTCCGGCGCCGCTGCTGAACTTGGACGCCTGCGCCTCGCCAGCATTTCCGCATTGACCGCCCTGGTGGTGGCCGGCTGGGTTGCCGTCACTCTTGTCCCGGTTCTGGCCCGCCGCACCCCGCTGCGCTGGCTGGGTTACAAAATGGAATACAAGATCACGCGCGAAGGCTGGCTCTACATCCTCGGAATCATCCTGATTTCGCTGGCCGCTCTCAATACCGGCAACAATCTTCTCTTTCTGATTCTAGCCAGCCTCATCGCCATCATTCTCATGTCCGGAATTCTCTCGTCGATCACGCTCTCTGGCGTGGCTATGCGCCTGCAATTGCCGGAGCACATTTTCGCCGGCCAGCCGGTTCGCGCCTCCATCGAATTGGAAAATGAAAAGCTGACGCTGCCCTCTTTCTCCCTGCGCGTGGAGGCGGTGACCGCCAAAAACTCGCCACCCGCCGCGCTCCTGGAAACGCCGGCCTATTTTCCCTATTTGCCGAAGCGCGGCCGTGCGCAGCAAACCGTTCCCATCTCGTTTCCAGCTCGCGGCGTTTACCGCCAGGATGCCTTCCGCATCGTCACGCGCTTCCCATTCGGCTTCCTGCAAAAAGCGCATCGCGTCGAGCTGCGCACTGAAGTCTTGGTCTATCCCTCGGTTGAGCCCACGCGAGAATTTGTCGAGATTCTCCCCGGACTTCAGGGCGCCATGGAAAGCCTGGCCAAGGGCCGCGGCCAGGATCTCTATGCTTTGCGCGATTATGTGCCAACGGACAGCGCGCGCCATGTGCATTGGAAAGCGTCCGCGCGTCTTGGCTCGCTGATGGTGCGCGAGTTCACGCGCGAAGAGGATGCTCGCGTGCTCCTCGTGCTCGACCCGCACATCTCTACACCGGCCATTGGCGCTGTGCCGCAAATCGCCGCCGATCGTTTCGAGCGCGCCGTCACGTTGTGCGCCGGCGTGGCCTGGCACTTCTTCGAGCGCAGCGCGCTGCTGCAATTCCGCAGCGCTGGCATGGAAACCCCTCTCGCGCCGGCGGAAGAAACCATTTTTGCCATTCTTCACCATCTCGCGCTGGCGCAACCGCTGCCCCCGGACCCGCAACACGCTCTGCTCACCAAGCTCGCCGCATCACCTGAGCTCTTCAAAATCATCGTGACCAGCCAGTCCCACGGCTCCATTCCGGTGAACCTCTGGCACACTTCCTACGTCATCTTCCTCGAAGACCTCCTGCGCTAAAAGTCCTTATGGGGCGCATCACGCCACGTCACAAAAAGAACGCCTCTGATTCGTGCGAGAATACTGCTCGCATGCTGAAAGGCCGCGAACTCACCACGTTCCGCCAACAATTGCTCGCCTGGTTTCGCCAATACCAGCGCGACCTGCCGTGGCGGCGCAGCAAAGATCCGTACCGTATCTGGCTCTCGGAAATCATGCTGCAACAAACGCGCGTTGCCGCGGTGATTCCCTACTACCAGCGCTTCCTTCAGCGTTTCCCGGACATTCACACCCTCGCTGCGGCGCCGCAGGAGGAAGTGTTGCGTTTGTGGTCCGGGCTCGGCTACTACAGCCGCGCTCGCAATCTGCAACGTGCCGCGCAAGAAATCGTCGCGAGACACGGCGGAGTTTTTCCCCGCGCGGAGAAAGATGCGCTCGGGTTGCCCGGAATCGGCAGCTACACCGCCGCGGCGATTTTGAGCATCGCGTACGGCGCGAAACACGCTGTGCTCGACGGCAACGTCGCTCGCGTGCTGGCGCGCCTCTTCGCGGTGCAAGGTGATTTACGCGACGCAGAGCACTGGCGGTCGCTGCAAGAATCCGCGAACGCGCTGCTCGATCCCGAATCGCCCGGCGACTGGAACCAAGCTGTGATGGAGCTTGGCGCGACGCTCTGCACGCCCCAGTCCCCGCAATGCCTGCTGTGCCCGGTTGCGCAATTCTGCCAGGCGCGCAAGCTCGGTCTAGCCGACTTGCTTCCCGCACGTCGCAAGAAACGCGCAACCGAAAACATCACGCTTGCCGTGGCCATCCTGCTCGATCCGCGTGGCCACACATTGCTGCTTCCGCCGCCTGCCCTGCCAAGAGGCAAAGCGGCACACGCGCAAGTGTCCATGCTCGTCTCCAAGCTGTGGCATTTCCCGACCATTGCCGTGCGCACAGATCCGGCCGCCGAGTTGCGAGCTCATCTCAACGAAATTCTGCCGCGATCAATGACAAAGCGGCCGCTCCATTTGGAGCCGTTGCCCGCCGCGCGCCACGCGGTCACACACCACGCCATCACGTTGCAACCCTTTCGCGTATCCGCAACGGAACTTCCGCGCATGCCAGGTGCAAATACAATTCTGCTCTCTGACGTCACTTCTCCTTCTTCGCTGGCCATTTCCAACCTGACGCGCAAAGCCGCGCGCGCCGCGCGCGCAACCCCTGCCGCCCTCTCCGCCCGCGTGTGACGCGTTATCTTTTGTACCGCCGCTCGCCGCCCTTTCCCTGCCTTCCACACGGCGTGGTGCTACCATGAAATTTCACGCTAATGGCCGCCTCGGCTACACTTCCCGCAAAACTGCCCGCGCTCCCCGCCGAGCGCTTTTTTCGCGCCTCCATGTTTTTCCTGATCTTCACCTCGCTTGGGACTTTGGTCAGCACCGGCAAGCTTGACCTGCTTACGTGCGTGCTTGCTCCGCTGGCGATGATCTACAAAGGCATTCGCCTGTGGCGCGGCCAACCGGCGGAGTTATCGCACACCAGTGCCACGTGGCTGGTCGTGTGTTATCTCGGTTTCTTCCCGCTGGACATTTTTTTCCTTTCGCGGGCCTTCGTCGCCAATTCCACGAATCCAGCACTGCTTGCGGCGCTGCTCGGCGCCGTGCATTTCCTGGTGTACGTGATGCTGGTGAGGTTGTACAGTGCAACCACCGATCGCGACGCTTTGTTTCTGGCCATGCTGGCCTTCGCCGCCATGCTGGCCTCCTCGATCCTCACGGTGGACACTTCGTTTCTCATTCTTTTCTTCATTTTTCTGCTCTTCGGTGTCGCGGCTTTCATCGGACTAGAAATGCGCCGCGGCGCGAAGGGAACGCTCACGCCTGCGTTCAGCCGGCAGCCCGCGGAGGAGCGCTGCCTGAGCCGCGCGCTGAGCCTCGCTGCGCTGACCGTCGCGCTCGGCTCCATCGTTTTGGGCGGAGCGCTGTTTTTTATTTTCCCGAGATTTACCGCGGGCTACCTGGGCCGCGCCAGTATGCAGCCTTCGCTGATGAGTGGCTTTAGCGATGACGTCGAACTGGGGCAGATCGGCGAGATCAAGAAAAATTCCGAAGTGGTGATGCGCGTGAAAACGGGCAAGCCAGTTGCCTATGCCATGCTGCGCTGGCGTGGCATCGCGCTGACCAATTTTAACGGCAGGCGCTGGAGCAATCCCGAACGCAGCAGCGAGACGCTGACCGCGCGCTCCGATGGCTGGATTTTCCTGCGCGGCCCAGGCGAGCAGCGCGCAGCGCCGGTCCCAACAGGCCTGCAGTACACCGTGTTCCTGCAGCCCATTGCCACGGCCGCAATCTTCACGCTCGACGTGCCCATATCGTTAAAAGGAAATTTTTCGGACAACGCCAATCCGGATTTGGCGGCCCGGCACAGCTACATTTTCCGGGACTCCACCGGCTCGCTGTTCAATCCGTTTCACAACTATTCCCCAGTGCGCTACACGGGAGTTTCGCAACTTCCCAAACTCAATGCCGCGCAACTTCGTTCGGCCGGCGACTCCTATCCGCCCATGATTAACGAACAATATTTGCAGCTTCCGCCCGACCTTGATGCGCGCATTCCCGATCTGGCCGGGCAAGTGACGGCGAGCGCGAAGACTCCTTACGACAAGGCGCGCGCCATCGAAGGGTTTCTGCGCAGCCGCTTCGGGTACACGCTCAATCTCGCGGGCAAGCCCGGCGATGATCCGCTGGCTAATTTTTTGTTCGTCACGCGCGCCGGCCACTGCGAGTACTTCGCTTCGGCAATGACCATTCTGCTGCGCACGCTGGAGATTCCCGCGCGCGAGGTCAACGGTTTTCTCCCCGGAGAGTACAACGACCTGGCCGGCGACTACATCGTGCGCGCCAGCGACGCCCATAGCTGGGTGGAGGTGTATTTTCCCGGCAGCGGCTGGGTCACCTTCGATCCCACGCCGGCGGCGGCGGAAAACTCCGGCTTGCTCTCGCGCCTGGCGAAATATGTCGATTGGATGCAGCTTACCTGGAGCGAATGGATCATCAATTACGATTTCAGGCATCAGGTGCAGATGGCGCAGACGCTGCAGCGCTCCTCACGGAATTGGACGCAAGCACTCACCGCCTGGTTCGAGCGCGCGCAAATCAACAACCGGCAGCGCCTGAAATCGATGCAGCTCCGCCACGGAACCCTGGGTTTGCTGCTACCGCTGCTGCTCATTTTGCTGCTGCTCGCGTTGCGCTACGAGATGCTCGGCAAATTGA
>CATPAM010000345.1 GCA_955651735.1 Candidatus Acidiferrales bacterium
GGCTCGGCCTATCCGTTGGAGAAACCGCTGACGATGGAAGTGAAGGGCCGAAACTTGATTGAAGGAGTGCCGCGGACGGTGACGATTGATGACAGCGAAATTCGCGAATCGCTCGCGGAGTGCGTGGCCACGATCTTGAATGCAATTCGCGTGGCGCTGGAACGCACGCCTCCGGAACTTTCCGCCGACATCAGCGACCGCGGCATCGTGTTAACCGGCGGAGGCGCGCTGCTGAAAAATCTGGACAAGCGCATCCGCGAAGAGACGGGCTTACCGGTTTCGATTGCGGATGATCCGCTGGCTTCGGTGGTGCTGGGCACGGGAAAGATGCTCAGCGACTTCCGGCTGCTGCGGCAGGTTTGCATCGACTAGGAAAGTCCTTAGTGGTTAGTTGTAAGTTTTTAGTTTCCGACGATCATACAGACAGAGAACTCCAGGCTTACAGCTTTCGCCGAACACAAATTTGATTTGAGAACGAGCTGCGAAGAACAATGGCGGGCATTCCCTCTCGACATAAATCGGTGGTACTCCTTGCAGGCGTAATTATCCTGCAAGTGGTGTTGCTAGCCGTACAGATCAAGCGCGACTCGCAGGGGCGGCTGCTGCGCGTGTGGACGGTTGGCGCGGTTTCGCCGTTTCAGCGCGCCGGCGCGAAGGGCATCGGCAACATTCGCGGCACGTGGAGCCATTACTTCGCGCTGCAGAACACCTCGCGCGACAACGAGCAATTGCGCCGGCAAAATGACGAGCTCAAGATGCAAGTGAATCAACTCCAGAGCAAAGCCGCGGAGGCGGACCGGCTCTCGGCGCTGCTGAATTTCCGGCAAGCGCAACGCAATGTACCAATGCTGGCGGCGCGGGTGATCGGCACGAGCGCGGACACCGCCAGCCAGACGGTTTATCTGGACCGCGGCGAGCGCGACGGAATTCGCCGCAACATGGGTGTGATTACACCGGACGGGGTGGTTGGGAAAGTGATCGAGTCGTATCGCGATACCGCGCAGGTGCTGCTACTGACGGACAAAGACAGCGGCGTGGGCGCGATGCTGGCGGAATCGCGCATCCAGAGTCCGGTGGGCGGGACGGGCGAGCCGCTGCTCTCGATGAAATACATTCCGACCGATGACACGGTGAACCTGGGAGAGCACGTGGTGACCAGCGGAATGGATCGCATTTTCCCGCGCGATTTGCCGGTGGGAGTGGTGACGGAAATCAAAACCGGGCGCCCGTTCCAGCAGGTGCGTGTGCGTCCGGCGGCGAATCTGCAACGGCTTGAAGAAGTGATCGTGCTGCTGACACTGCACCCGTTGGAGCAGAAGAGAGAAGCGCCGGCTCCGGCGGCGCCGACGGCGGGGACACCCGGCAAGAGCGTGGGTGGGACGGCGGCGGTGAACCCATGATGAACGACGCCTTCGATCTGCGGCTGGCGGAAACGCACATCGAGGTGCACAAGTTCCGCTCCGGCGCGATCGTTGCCTCCACGTTTCTCGCGTTAGTGCTCCAGGCATTCGTGCCCGTGTATTTCCCGAAATTTGCGGTACTGGACTTGCCGCTGCTGGTGGTCATTTACTTTGGGCTGAGCCGGCGCAATCCGTCCACCGGTTTGCTGCTGGGCATGGTGATCGGATTGCTGCAGGACAGCTTGAGCGGGCCGACGGTGCCGCTGGGGCTGTACGGCATCGCGAAAACGATTATCGGGTACCTGGCGTCATCGATCGGGGCGCGGCTTGACACCGAGCACCCGGCTGCGCGGTTTGCCTTGACGATGATGTTCCTCGTGGCGCACCAGGGCATCATTACCGTGACGCGGCGCCTGCTGCTCGCGGAGCCGGAGCCGTGGTTCACCGTGCGGCTGGCGATTGCCGCAGCGGTGAACGCGGTGGTAGCCGTGGTGCTATTCACGATGCTGGACCGGCTGCGCAAGTCCTAAAAGAGCTACCTTCCTATCTTTCAACGAATCTGCCGCGCGTGATCAATGCGCAAGCAGGAACTGCTTGAAATCGTCGTAGTGACTCGAGATTGCTTGCGAAAGTTTGGGCCGCTGGAGGTAGGCGGCGAGACGATCGGGCAATGGCGGGGCGGCGCCAATCGCGCGCGCGACAATGTCGGCAAACTTGGCGGGGTGGGCAGTTGCTAATACCAATCCTTGCGCAGGCTCCGGGTGTTCGCCGCGATAGGCTTCCCAGCCGAGGACGCCGACGGCGGTGTGCGGGTCCGCGATGTAGCCGAAGCGTTCGTGCAGGGACTTCATGACGATGAGAGTTTCTTCATCAGTGGCGCCGTGACCCCAGATTTCGCGCTGCACATATTCGAGGCGGTTGCGGCAGAGATCGAGCAGACGCGGAAAATTGTTGGGGCTGCCCACATCCATGGCATTGGAAAACGTGGGCTTCGCCGCACGCGGATGAAACTCTCCGGTGCGCAGATATTCGGGAACGACATCGTTGGCGTTGGTAGATGCAACGAAACGCGCGACGGGCAAGCCTATACGCTTGGCGAAAATTCCCGCGGTGAGGTTGCCGAAATTTCCGCTCGGCACGGAAACGATCAGCGGCACGGAGGCCACCGGGAGCTGGCGATAGGCCGCGACGTGATAGAACATTTGCGGCAGCAAGCGGCCGATATTGATCGAGTTCGCGGAGGTTATAAACGCGCGCTTGTTCAACTCGGCGTCGGAAAAGGCTTGCTTCACCAGCCGCTGACAATCGTCAAACGTGCCGCTGACTTCCAGAGCAGTGATATTTTCGCCGAGCGTGGTGAATTGTTTTTCCTGCGCTTCGCTGATGCGCTTGGAGGGATAGAGGATCACCACGCGAATTCCGGATACGCCGAGAAACCCGTGCGCGACGGCGCTGCCAGTGTCGCCGGACGTGGCTACCAGAACGGTCAGCGGCCGCGACTCGGAGCGAACGAAATAGCCCATCAAGCGGGCCATGAAGCGCGCGCCAAAATCCTTGAAGGCCAGCGTGGGGCCGTGAAACAGCTCAAGTATGTGCAGAGCTGGTGAAAGCGAAATCAATTTCACCGGAAAATTGATGGCCTCGCTGACCACCTGCCACAGAATTTCCTCGGGCACTTCCGGGCCGGCAAAAGGCTTGACGACCCGAAAGCAGACTTCGGTGAACGGCAAGCGGCGGAACTCTTCCAGCTCTTCGGGGGAGCGGCGCGCGATTTCGACGGGCATGTAAAGCCCGCCATCTGGTGCGAGCCCGCGAAGCACCGCGCCGCGAAGCGAGGTAAGCGGCGCCTGTCTGGATGTGCTGCGGTACCTCACCTGGTGCGTTCCAGCCCGGTGCTAACTTTTTCCAGAAAAGCCGCCGCGTCAAGCGCCGTGTCGCGCAATTCCGCGACGGGAACGCTGCAGTGCGCGAGCGCCTCGTAGCTTTGGCGGCGCGCGGCGATCAGCGTGGGATAGCAACGCGCGACCGTTTCGCGAGGCGCCTCTCCTTTTTTCGGCTGAAACGCGCCACGCCACAAGACCGGCTTGGGATCGGTGAGATAGCGCTGGATCAGGAGCTGTTGCTCAGCGGCCGACGCCGCGAGGTACACGATGGTCATCTGGCGGCGGAGGCGCAGCAAAAGGTTGTTGCCGGTGTAGATGACGCTGCCGGTGGTGTCCAGAATGAGCTCGCGGGACGGATTGCGCGCGAGATCGGTGAGGACTTCGTCGAGCGTGGCGATTTCCTCGGCGAGGTACTCGGCTTCGCGCTGCGCGTAGGTGGGGCTGTCTGGCCAGCCCATCCAGGAGGCGACGCCGGTGGTGCCGGTAAAGCCGCCGCCCAAGCGTATGCGCAGGCGCTGCTCAATGCGATCGTCACAGCAAAAGGCGGGGTGTCCGGTCTGCGCTAAACGCTTGCTCCAGAAGGTCTTGCCGGTTCCGGACATGCCGATGAGCGCCAAGCGCAGCGCTGAGGGAATTGGGTCAGCCATGAGAGCGGTACTAGCACGATAACGCGCCCGCGCGGCTAGGAGCAAGTTCCGCGCCAAGAAATCGCGGAATTGCTGTAACGCCTGGCTTCCCTAAACGTCTTATGGGTTGAACATGAAAGATAAGAAAGAAAACCCGGGAGACCTGCTGCAGGGCACGCTCGACCTGCTGATTCTCAAGGCCCTGGCAAAGGGGTCGATGCACGGCTACGGCGTCGCCGAGTGGATTCACGAGTCTTCGCAGGACGTCCTGCGTGTCGAAGAGGGAGCACTCTATCCGGCCCTGCATCGGTTGGAGTTACGCGGCTTGCTGGCTTCCGAATGGGGCACGTCGGACAACAATCGTCGCGCCAAGTATTACGCGCTGACCGCAGCAGGACGAAAGTGGTTGGCGGCAGAAACCGAATACTGGCGGCGGATGTCCGGGGCGGTCGCAAGAGTTTTGCAGACCGCGTAGGAGCACATGGTGCGGGCCTCGGTTAACGAGCTCTGGCTTCGAATCAATTCGCTGCTCAGGCACGAGCAGCTTGACCGCGACCTGGAAGATGAACTCGCATATCACCTGGACAGGCGCGTGCAGAAAAATCTCGAAGCGGGCATGAAGGCGCAAGAAGCATTTTGCTGATGATATTTGCGGCTTTGGCGCTGCTGCTGGCCAGCGTGGGAATTTACGGCGTGCTTTCCTATCTCGTCGGCCAGCGCATTCCGGAGATCGGCATTCGCTTGGCGCTCGGAGCGCAGCGTGACGACGTGCTGCGATTAATCCTCGGCGAAGGCTTGCGCATGGCGTTCCTGGGCGTCGCGATCGGACTGGCGGGAGCGCTGGCGCTAAGCCGCCTGCTCGCGGACTTGCTATTTGGAATCAGCGCAGCCGATCCTGTCACCTTCGCGGGCGTCGCGGTCCTTTTAACCGCGATAGCGATCGCCGCCTGCTACATCCCTGCGCGGCGAGCCATGCGCGTCGACCCCATAGTGGCGCTGCGCTACGAATGAGTCATGGTCCCTCCCCCACATGCGAAATGCCGAGCCCTAGTGCCGCGGAGGAACCTGTACTTGCGGACGGCTTGCGGCTTGCCCTCCGCAGGTGTTACGTTTTCTAGGACTTGGCCGAGGTTCGGAAGGCACAGTCCGGCGGTCGGGAGAGCTCCGAAGATTTATTCGAAATTTTTCTTTGCCGAAATTTGAGAGATTTCTCCAAGAACATTTCGAGACCCACGCTGTGCATGTGATTCGTGACGCGAGACGGTCCCGGGCAAGATCCCGGGGAGGGCGGCGAACAGCCCTGAAATAGCGCGGCTTCCTGGCAGCCGACGACGAGAGACTCGCGCGCGGGGTTTGCGTGTCGTACTGGTTTGGCAACGACAATCGATTGCCGCAACAGCGGCTGGCCATCGTCTCCTACGTCATCGTGGGCATGGTTGGCGTGTTGCTTATCGGCTTCTGGAAACTCCAGGTCATCGATTCCGACAAGTTCTTGCAGTGGGCGGAGCGCAACCGCGTTCGCTCCATTCCGGTAATCGCGCCGCGCGGGCGCATGCTGGACCGCGACGGCCGGGTCCTGGTCGACAACTATCCTTCCTTCAGCGTCCTCCTGCTTCGCGATGACCCCGCGCAAGTGGAAAAGAATCTGCCGGCCATCTCCGAAGGCCTGGGCATTCCGCTCGCTGATCTGCAAGAGCAGTTGCAGAGCTCGCGCAACCTCAAGAATTTTCAGCCCATCGTCATCAAGCCGGAAGCCAGCCCGGCCGACGTCGCTTTCATCGAATCCCACCGCTCCGACATTCCTTTACTCGAAATGCTGATGGTGCACCGCCGGCGCTATCTGCCGGGCGGCTTCATGTCCCACGCCAGCGGGTACGTAGGCGAGGTCAGCGAGCAGCAGATTGAAGCCAGCAATGGGCGTCTCCGCCCCGGCGACTTCGTCGGCAAATCCGGCATCGAGCGCCAGTACAACGATCTGTTGCAAGGCACCGACGGCATGCGGCGCGTCGTGGTGAACAGCGTCGGAAAAGAAGTCGACCACCTGCCCACGCAGGAAGCGATCCCAGGCAAGCAGATTCAGCTCACCATCGATTACGATTTGCAGCAGGTCGCCGAGCAAGCGCTCGGCGCGCGCGAAGGCGCGGTGGTGGCGCTTGATCCGCGCAGCGGTGAAATTCTGGCCATGGTCAGCCATCCTGCTCCTGACCCCAATGATTTCGCCATTCGCGTCTCCAATGAAGAATGGAAGCAACTCAACGATGATCCGGCGACGCCGCTGTTGAATCGCGCGATTCAAGCGCAGCTCGCGCCCGGCTCCGTCTTCAAAATCATCATGGCCACGGCCATGCTCGAGGACAAAGTTCCTCCCGCCAGCTTCACCGCGTTTTGTCCCGCTTACGCCACATTTTACGGCCGGCAATTCAAGTGCTGGGTGTACGGAAAAACTACGCACGGCATCGTGGATTTGCACAAAGCGATCGTGGAGTCTTGCGACATCTTCTTTTATAACGTGGGCCAGCGGCTAGGCATTGACCGTATTTCCTATTACGCCTCGCATCTGGGGCTTGGGCACCGCACTGGTGTCGATTTGCCTTCTGAAGAAACCGGACTCGTGCCCAGCGAAGAGTGGGTGCAGCGCGTGTTCCATCGCAAATGGTACGCTGGCGAAACCATTTCTGTGGCCATCGGCCAGGGCGCGGTGACAGCGACTCCCTTACAGCTCGCGCGCGTGATTGGCGGAATCGCCATGGGCGGAATTTTTAAGCAGCCGCATCTGCTCAAAGACGCTCCCAACGTCGGCGAGCAACGCTTCAACATTTCCGAGTCCACCGTCGAAAAAGTGACCGATGCCATGTACGGCGTGGTGAACGAAGTGCACGGCACGGCAGGCGCGCTGAAGCTGACTGGAGTCGACTTCTCCGGAAAGAGCGGAACGGCACAACTCATCAACTACGATTTGCGCACACGGCTCGGCAAGGGGAAACAGTTCAAGGACAATTCCTGGTTTGTGGGTTACGCTCCGCGCCGCACGCCGGAAATTGTGGTTTCCGTGCTGGTGCAAGCCGGCGGACACGGCAGCGAAACGGCCGGACCGGTGGTGCGCGACGTGGTCAAAGCGTATTACGACAAGAAGACGAAGAAAACCGACGGCA
>CATPAM010000346.1 GCA_955651735.1 Candidatus Acidiferrales bacterium
CCTGGTCACTGCGTTCGAATGCGGCGCCATCGTCAATCCCGATGGCCTGCGCAATCAAGTCATCGGCGCGAACATCCAAGGTCTCGGTGGTGCGCTCTTCGAGGCCGTCGAGTTCGAAAACGGCCGCATCACCAATCCGCGGTTTTCGCGCTACCGCGTTCCGCGCTTCCGCGACGTCCCCGAAATCGAGGCCGTCCTCCTCGACCGCAAAGACATCGCCCCAGCCGGCGCCGGCGAAACCCCCATTATGGCCGTCGCCCCGGCCATCGGCAACGCCATCTTCGACGCCACCGGCCAGCGCCTGATCAATCTTCCGCTAATCCGCAACGGCCTAAAGCCTAAAGAAGACGTGATCAAGTAAAAGTGGCGCCATTTCTGGCCGCGCCCTTCGTCATATTCGAAGATCTGTCATCCCGAGCCACGCCGAAGGACCTCAACCGTTCCTGATTCCTGGTTCTAAAATGCGGCTGTTCGCCGAGCCATCGCGCCACGTGGCACAGCCATCTCTGCTCCATCGCAGGTGCTCTTGCCTGCGATGACTCTTGGCTGTGCTCATCACCCAACACGCCCAGCAGCGCGCCATTGACACGCGCACCTATCCGGCATACCGTTCCGCGCGAATGAAAGACAAAATTCTCATCGCGGCGATGGCCGTAGCAACGCTGGCGGTTGCTATCTCCCTCGCATCAAGCAGCCACGCCTTGCCAATCCCAGCGTTCCTCCCGCCTTTCCTGCGCTGGCTCAGCATTGCGCTAATCGCCGCCATCGCCGCCAAACGACGTTCCCTCACCTCTTGGATTTTCGTCGGTCTGTTAGCAGGCGTTGAAGTCGGTCACGACTTCCCCTCTTTCGCCGCGAACCTGCAATTCCTCGGCACCATCTTCCTCCGCCTCATCCGCGTCATCATCGCCCCGCTCCTCTTCGGCACGCTGGTAGTCGGCATCGCAGGCCACGCCGATCTCAAGCGCGTCGGCCGTCTCGGTCTCAAGTCCCTAATCTATTTCGAAATCGTTTCCACCATCGCGCTGCTCATCGGTTTCGCCGCCATCAACATCAGCCGCGCCGGCCAAGGCGTCCGTCTCCCGCCCTCCGCCACGACCGAATCCCTCAACGCCACCCCGCACACCGCCACGCAACTCATCATCGACATCTTCCCCGAAAACATCGCCAAGTCCGTCGCCGAAAACCAGGTCCTGCAAGTCGTGGTCTTCAGCATCCTCTTCGCCATGGCCCTAGCGCTCGTTCCCGAACCCAAGCGCCGCCCCGTGCTCGCTCTCGCCGAAAGCCTCTCCGAAACCATGTTCAAGTTCACCAACATCGTCATGCTCGCCGCACCCATCGGCGTCTTCGGAGCCGTCGCCTACACCGTCGGCCACTTAGGCCTGGGCGTCCTGCTTCCACTCCTGAAGCTGCTCGCCACCATGTACGTCGCGCTCGTCGTCTTCATCACCTGCGTTCTGTTTCCCATCGCGCTACTCGCGCGCGTCCCGATCAAAAAATTCCTCAGCGCCGCCGCCGAGCCCGTCACTATTGCCTTCGCCACCGCCAGCTCCGAAGCCGCTCTCCCGCGCGCCATGGAAGAAATGGAATCCCTCGGCGTCCCGCGCGATACCGTCGCCTTCGTTCTCCCCACCGGCTACAGTTTCAATCTCGATGGCTCCAGTCTTTACCAATCCCTGGCGCTGATTTTCATCGCCCAAGCCGCCGGCATCCATCTCACCGGCGCGCAACAAGCCGTCATGCTTCTCACCCTGCTCATCAGCAGCAAAGGCACCGCCGGAGTAGCTCGCGCCTCCCTCGTCATCGTCCTCGCCGCCGCCACGTCCTTCCACCTCCCCACCGAGCCTCTCTTCCTCCTCTTCGCCATCGATCAACTCATGGACATGGGTCGAACCGCCGTCAACGTCCTCGGCAACTGCCTCGCCTGCGTCGTGATCGCCCGCTGGGAACACGAATTCCCAAGTCATCAACCGGCGTCACTACAGACCTGAGCACGAGTTGCATGGAGTGCGGCGCAATTGTTTATCTTGAGCCTCGAAGGGCCGCCGCTTGCGAGACTAACGCCAAATCTCGGCTGTACGCCGCAATCGAGCCCGATCCCCTGCCGCCGTATCTCTGTGTGCCTCCGCACCCTCTGCGCCTCCGCGTTATCTTTTTCTAATCTCCGCTTTTCTCCCAGTTAGCTCTCCGCAAAATCTACGGTACAATTACAAGGTTATGCTCTCGGTCAACAACATCTCCATGCGCTTCGGCCCCCGCGTCCTTTTTGAGGACGTCACCTGTACCTTCATGGCCGGCCGCCGCTACGCCGTCACCGGCCCCAACGGTGCCGGCAAGTCCACATGCATGAAGATCCTCACCGGCGAACTCGAGCCCACCAAAGGTTCCATCACCGCGCCCAAGAAGATGGGTGTCCTCCGCCAGGATCAATTCGCCTTCGACGAGTTTCGCGTGATCGACACCGTCGTAATGGGCAACAAAGTTCTCTGGGACGCCCTGCAGGAACGCGACGCGCTCTACGCCAAGCCCCATGACGATCTCACCGACGCCGACGGCATGCGTCTCGGCGAACTCGAAGGCATCGTCGGCGAAGAGGGCGGCTACACCTCGGAAGCCGACGCTGGCATTCTCCTCGACGGTCTCGGCATAGAAAGCTCCCTGCAAGAGCGCAAGATGGGCGAGCTGCAAGGCGGCCAGAAAGTCCGCGTTCTGCTCGCGCAAGCCCTTTTCGGCAATCCCAGCGCTCTGCTCCTCGACGAACCCACCAACCATCTCGACCTCGATTCCGTGCACTGGCTCCAGGATTATCTTCGCGAATACGAAGGCGTTTTAATCGTCATCTCCCACGACCGCCATTTCCTCAACAGCGTCTGCACCCACACCGCCGACATCGACTACGAAACCATCATCATGTACAACGGCGGTTACGACGACATGGTGGTCGCCAAGACGCACATTCGCGCCCGCATCGAATCCGAAAACGCCCAGCGTGAAAAGAAAATCGCCCAGCTCAACGAATTCATCGCCCGTTTTTCCGCCGGCACCCGTTCCGCGCAGGCCACTTCGCGAAAGAAAGAAGTCGAGCGCCTGCAAACCTCCGAGCTCGCCAGGTCCAACATCCAGCGCCCGTACATCCGTTTCGACATGAAGCGTGCCTCCGGCCGCCATCCCCTTGAGATCCGCAGCGTCGAAAAATCGTACGACGATCTCAAGGTCATTCCGCGCTTCTCCGCCAGCGTCACGCGCGGCGAAAAGATCGCGCTTATGGGCCGCAATGGCACCGGCAAAACCACTCTACTGAAATCGTTGGTTCGCAACGCGACAGGTTTTATCGAGGAATCAGACCGCGGGTTTCCCATCGACAGCGGCGCCGTCGTCTGGGGACACGAAGTCGTCGTGGGCTACTTCGCGCAAGACCACGGCGATTCCATCACCAAAGGCATGACCGCCATCGACTGGCTCTGGCAATTCGATCCCGCCGCCAATCAGCAGGAGTTGCGCGGCTTGATGGGTCAAATGCTCTTCAGCGGCGACGACGCCCTCAAGCCCACCAAAGCTCTATCCGGCGGCGAATCGGCGAGACTGATTTTCTGCAAGCTCATGCTGCAAAAGCCGAATTTCCTCGTCCTCGACGAGCCCACCAACCATCTTGATCTGGAATCCATCAACGCTCTGAACATCGCGCTGCAAAAATACGACGGCACCGTTCTGCTCGTCACCCACGATCACGACGTGATCGATGAAGTTGCCACCCGCATCTGGCATTTCAAAGGCGGCAAAATCGAGGATTTCAAGGGCCCCTACGAAGAATACCTGGCCTACGCGCAAGAAAAAGCCTCGTAGCTCTCAC
>CATPAM010000347.1 GCA_955651735.1 Candidatus Acidiferrales bacterium
ACGTGAATTTTGCCGCCAAGAATTCCGACTTCTATAACGAGAACATCCTCCTGCCGTTTTTTCGCGAGCACCTAAAGGATGCCGGCGATGCCAAGTTGCCCACCGCCTACGTCTTTGAAACTGGCTCCAACGTCTGGCGCCGCTACGATTCTTGGCCGCCGAGAAATACCCAACCTCGCACGCTCTATCTCCGCTCCGACAGCCGGCTGCTTCCTGAAGCCCCCAGCGAAGCGACAAGCGCCTTCGATGAGTACGTCAGCGACCCCCTGCACCCAGTCCCGTTCGTGAATTTCCCCACCACCGACGTCCCGCAGACCTATATGGACGCCGATCAGCGCTTCGCCGCCAAGCGCCCCGACGTTCTCGTCTACCAGACCGACCCGCTGGAAGAAGATATCACCGTCAGCGGCCCCGTCTCCCCGCGCCTCTGGGTTTCGACATCCGGGACTGACTCCGACTTCGTCATAAAGCTCATCGACGTCTACCCCGTGGACTCCCGCAATCCCGACCCGAATCCCAAGGAAGTGGAAATGGGCGGTTATCAGCAACTCGTTCGCGGCGAACCCTTCCGCGGAAAGTTCCGCAACAGCTTCGAAAAACCCGAGCCGTTCACCCCCAACCAGCCCACCGCCATCAATTTTTCCTTGCCCGACATCAACCATTCCTTCCGGCGCGGCCACCGCATTATGCTTCAAATCCAGAGCACCTGGTTTCCTCTCACCGATCGCAACCCGCAGAAATTCGTAAATATCCCAGACGCCACGGAATCGGACTTCGTGAAAGCCACCGAGCGCATCTATCGCTCAAAGGAAAATCCAACTTCAATCGTGCTGCCCGTTTTGCAATAACCGGCCGATTGTGCCGTTCAAGCACCTTCCAGAACTGGCTCTGGAGCGTGGACCGATTGTTTGGCGGGAAAACCCTGGTTTGCGTGCCGCTCTTCGCTCACACCGGCGGGCTGTCGTGCGCTTCGAAAGAAACCGTTTCTTCCATCTCAAAATCCCGCTGGCTCTGCAACAACCTCACGCATCGATTCCAGCGCAAGATCGCGTCGTCATTCCCCGGCGGGCGAATCTTTTCTGCGTCTGCGAAGCATTGCAGCGCCTTCTCCAAAAGTGGCAACAAAGTGTGCGGAGCGCGCCCGCCGCGCAACTGCGCCTTAACCCGTCGCTCGCACAGCAAACCCGAGTAGTAGAGCCGCTCGTACGCATCCGCCAAACTCTCAAAAATTGCGTCCACTTCGCCGTAACGGTCTGCGGACCCGCCGGTAAATTGATCCGTAATCGCTAGCCCCAGAGTCCGCAAACCCAGCATATGCTTCGGGTCCGCGGCCAGAACATCCCGGCAAATCGACTCCGCTTCCTCCGGCTCATTCAGATATCGATACAACTCAGCCTTCGCAATCGCCTCCGCAATCCCCGATTTCGAAATCGTTTTCAGTTTCAGATCCATACAGCCCTCACATCCAACTCCAACTTGAACCTGGTTCTAAGCTACAACCGACGCCTGTCATCCTGAGGCTATCCGATAAGGATAGCCGAAGGACCTCAACGTAATGTCATCTACACGCGCCAACATTCAAAGCTCTCCGCTCTGGTCATGAACAACCGCGCCATCTAGCTCGCCGCGCCCCGAATCTTCCTCACAATCCACACCAGAGGATCGTAAAACTGGTCCACCACCCGCTCCTTCAGCGGAATGATCGCATTATCCGTGATGTGGATGTCTTCCGGACAAACCTCCGTGCAACATTTCGTGATATTGCAAAGCCCGATACCCAGCCCATCCTTCAGCACCTTCGTCCGCGAGACGCCGTCCATCGGATGCATCTCCAATCCCGCCACGCGCACAAACAATCTCGGCCCGCCAAACTGCTCGTATTTGTCATGATCTCGCAACACATGGCACACGTTCTGGCACAAAAAACACTCGATGCACTTGCGAAACTCCTGCACGCGATCCACGTCATCCTGGTAAAACTTCCAATCCGCCCCAGCCTTCGGCGTGAACGGCGTAATCTTCTTGTTCACCTTATAATTCCAGGAAACGTCCGTCACCAAATCTTTGATCACCGGAAACGCCTTCAGCGGCATCACCGTAATCGGCTCACCCTGCGGCAACGCATCCATGCGCGTCTTGCAGGTCAGCCGCGGCCGTCCATTCACCTCTGCCGAGCAGGAACCGCACTTCCCGGCCTTGCAGTTCCAGCGCACCGCCAAGTCCGGCGCCAGATGCCCCTGAATATAGTGCAGCGCATCCAGCACCACCATCCCCGGCGCCACCGGCACTTTGAATTCGACGCTCTGTCCGCCGCCCTTGTTCCCTCGAAAAACCTTTACAGTCGCTTCCGCCATTCTTCAGCTCTCCTTTGCCTCGCGCCGAATAGCATCCCCACCTAGGGGCGCAGCTTTATCCCGAGCGCATCCGAGGGAATGCGCCCCAGTTAGCTACGCCACGCCCCGAGGCACTACTGGTCTTCAGCCAAAATCTCTTTCAACTCCGCCCGCATCTCCGGACGCGTTTCCTGCCGCAGTCCCATCGCACTTCCATCGTGCCAGACAATGTTGTTCTTCTTTCCCCATTCCGGGCTCAGCTCCGGAAAATCAATCCGGCTGTGCGCCCCGCGGCTCTCCTGCCGTACCAGCGCGCTGCGCGTTACCGCCTCCGATACCGTCAACATCGATTTCAGCTCGATCGCCATGTGCCACCCGGGATTGAACATTCGCGAGCCTTCCACGCTCGTATGCGCCGCTCGCTCTTTCAACTTCGCCAGTTCGCTCAGCGCTTTTTGCATGTCCTCGCCGGTCCGGAAAATTCCCACCAGGCTCTGCATCACTTTCTGCAAATCGCGATGCACTGCATACGGATTCTCCCCGCCTTGCCGCTGAAACGCACTCAGCGCCTCACTCTCGCCCGCGCTGATCTGCCCTTCGTCCAGGTTGGGAGCAGAAACTTCCTTCGCGTGCTGCGCCGCCGCCAGTCCCGCCCTCCGCCCAAACACCAGCAGGTCTGAAAGCGAGTTCCCGCCCAAGCGGTTCGCCCCGTGCAACCCCGCCGCCGCTTCCCCCGCCGCAAACAGTCCTGGCAGTGAACTCTGCGCCGTTTCCGCTTCCACGCGTATCCCGCCCATCATGTAGTGGCACGTCGGCCCCACTTCCATCGGCCCCTTCGTGATGTCCACGTCCGCTAGCTCCTTGAACTGGTGGTACATGCTCGGCAATTTTTTCTTAACATACTCCGCGGGCTGGTGCGAAATGTCCAGGTACGCTCCGCCGTGCTCCGTCCCGCGCCCTTCTTTCACTTCCGTATAGATCGACCTTGCCACCACGTCCCGCGTCGAAAGCTCCATCCTCTTCGGATCGTAGCGCTCCATGAACCGCTCGCCGCTTTTGTTACGCAGAATTCCGCCCTCGCCACGCACCGCCTCCGTCACCAGAATCCCCTGCACGCCCGGCGGCCACACCATCCCCGTCGGATGAAATTGCACAAACTCCATGTCCATCAACTCAGCGCCCGCTTCATAAGCCAGCGCCATCCCATCGCCCGTGTACTCCCACGAATTCGACGTGATCGGCCAAGCCTTCCCAATTCCACCCGTAGCCATCACCACCGATTTCGCTTTGAACACCACAAACCGCCCCGTCTCCCGCCAATACGCCAGCGCTCCAGCGCATCGCCCGCCATCCGTGAGCAATCGCACGATCGTGCACTCCATATACACGTCGAAGCCCATGTACACGCCGCGATCCTGCAGCGTTCGAATCATTTCCAATCCGGTGCGATCTCCCACGTGACACAGCCGCCGGAACGTGTGCCCGCCGAACGCGCGCTGCAAAATCCGCCCATCCTCCGTACGGTCAAACAGCGCGCCCCACTGCTCCAGCTCCTTCACCCGCTCCGGCGCCTCCTGCGCGTGCAACTGCGCCATGCGCCAGTTGTTCAGCAGTTTTCCGCCGCGCATCGTGTCCCGAAAATGCGGTTTCCAGCCGTCCGCTGAATCCACGTTCGCCATCGCCGCTGCGATTCCGCCCTCGGCCATCACCGTGTGCGCTTTGCCCAGCAGCGATTTGCTCACCACTCCCACCGAAGCGCCCTGTCCCAGCGCTTCAATCGCCGCGCGCAATCCCGCTCCCCCGGCGCCAATTACCAGCACGTCGTGCTCGTGTGTTTCGAATCTCTCGCTCAAAAGATCCTCACGTCTTGGATCGCGCCGGAAGCCACCAGCCGCACGTAAAAATCCGCCAATCCAACCGAAATCAAGCTCATCCACGCAAACCACATGTGCCGCTCATTCAAAATGGTCAGCCCGCGCCACGCCTTGTACCTCGGCTTTCCGAAAGTCGCGCACGAAAAGCAATCCAATTTTCCGCCCGCCAAGTGCCGCAGCGAATGGCAAGACAGCGTGTACATCGTCAGTAGAATGATATTGACCAGGAGCACCAGCGTGCCCACGCCCATCCCGAACTTCCCGTCGAAAAAGAATGCTTGAATAGCGTCCTTCCATAGAAAAAATAGAAAAAGTACCGCCAAGTACAAAAAGTACCGGTGCATATTTTGCAGAATAAAAGGAAACTTGGTCTCGCCCTTGTAATTCCGCTTCCCCTCGCTCACCGCGCAACCTGGAGG
>CATPAM010000348.1 GCA_955651735.1 Candidatus Acidiferrales bacterium
ACGAGATCGGTCGCCGTCGCGCCCTCGCCGAGCTTGCCGTGCAAACGGAAACCGACGACCTCGGGAATAAGCATCGAGGACGGCTGCCCGAGCATGGCGGCTTCCGCTTCAATGCCGCCGACGCCCCATCCGAAAACGCCGAGCGCGTTCACCATGGTGGTGTGCGAATCGGTGCCCACCACGGAATCGGGATAGGCTTCGAAGCGGTTACCACAAGGCATGGCACAGACGACGCGCGCGAGATATTCGAGATTCACCTGGTGGCAGATGCCGGTGTCTGGAGGAACGACTTTGAAATTCTTGAAAGCGGTTTGGCCCCAGCGGAGAAAAGCGTAGCGCTCGACGTTGCGCTGAAATTCCAGTTCGGCGTTGAGGCCGAAAGCGTTGGCATCGCCGAATTTGTCGACTTGCACGGAATGGTCGATGACTAGCTCGGCGGGGAAGAGCGGATTGATGCGCGCGGGATTGCCGCCCATGCGCTGGACGGCTTCGCGCATCGTGGCGAGATCGACGACGGCGGGAACGCCGGTGAAATCCTGCAGCAGGACGCGCGCGGGCATGAAGGCGATTTCTTTTTGCGCGGCGTTGGGAGTCCAGCCAGCGAGTGCACGAATGTCCTTGGGGCTAACGAAGCGGCCATCTTCGCAGCGCAAAAGATTTTCGAGCAGGATGCGGAGGGAAAAGGGCAGCCTAGCGACGGTGTGGATGCCGTGCTTTTCGAGCTTCTCGAAGCGATGAATATCAAAGGATTGCGCGCCGACGTTGAGCTTGTCGTGAGTGCCGAAAGAATTGCCCGCGGGGATGGCCATCCTGGCTTCCTTTCACAGAGTAGCGCAGCTTTATATCATAGCTGAAAACGAAACCGAGCGCGGGCGACTATACTGGTAGACGATGAAGATTGTTTTGATTTCGACGTATGAACTGGGGCGACAGCCGTTTGGGTTGGTGTCGCCGGCGGCTTGGTTGCGGAAGCGCGGGCATGCAGTGGCTTGTTTTGACTTGACGCGGCAGGAGCTGGATGCGGCGGTGGTGCGTGGGGCGGAGTTGATTGCGATTTATTTGCCGATGCATACGGCTACGCGGCTGGCTTGCAAATTGATTCCTACGTTGCGGGCGCAGAATTCGCGGGCGCATGTTTGTTGCTATGGGTTGTATGCGCCGATGAATGCGGAGTATTTGCGGTCGCTGTGGGTGGGGACGATTCTTGGCGGGGAGTTTGAGTGTGGGCTGTTGCGGTTGGCGGAGCGGCTTGGGGCGGCTGGTGAACCGAACGAAAAGAATAAGAGTTTTCCTCAGGGGCCAAAGCCCAGTCAGAGCCGAGCTTTTATGTCGGAGCCCTTCGAGGCTCAGGGTGAACTAAAGCTCCGACCCCCCAATGCAGCGGACTGCGACGCGCCCTTCGTTCCTCAGGGTGAACTAAAGCGCGCCCCCCGAACGTTTGTAGTGGAGCCGCGGTTGCCGCTGGAGGAAACGAAGCAGCAAGAGCCGATGATTTCGATGGAGCGGCTCAAATTTGAGGTGCCGGATCGGGCGGGGTTGGCGCCTATTGCGAAATATGCACACTTGATTGTGCCGGGCGATGGGTATCGCGTGGTGGGATCGACGGAGGCTAGCCGGGGGTGCAAGCATCTTTGTCGGCACTGCCCAATTGTGCCGGTTTACAACGGGGTGTTTCGCATTGTGGAGCGGGAGGTGGTGCTGGCGGATGTGCGGCAGCAGGTGGCCGCGGGGGCGCAGCATATTTCTTTTGGCGATCCGGATTTTTTCAATGGGATACGGCACGCGATGGAGTTGATAGAGGCGTTTCACTCCGAGTTTCCCGGCGTTACTTACGATGTGACCATCAAGATTGAGCATTTGCGGAAACAGGAGCAGCATTTGGTGCGGCTGAGGGATACGGGATGTTTGTTCGTGATCAGCGCGGTGGAGTCGGCGGACGATGGGATTTTGGAGCGGCTGGAGAAGGGGCATACGCGCGAGGATTTTCTTTATGTGGCGCGAAAGTTTCGAGAGTTGGGGATGACGTTGCATCCGACGTTTGTGCCGTTTACGCCGTGGACGACAATGGAAGGATATTTGGATTTGCTGCGCGTTTTGGCGGCGGAGGAATTGATTGAGAATGTGGCGCCGATTCAGCTGGGAATACGATTGCTGATTCCGGAGGGCTCGCGGCTGCTGGAATTGGACGACGTGCGGCAGAGGGTGGGTGCGTTTGACGCGGAATCGCTGGTGTATCCGTGGGGGAATGCGGATGCGCGGGTGGATTTGCTGAGCGAAAGGTTGCAATCGATTGCGGCGGATGCGGATCGGAAGAAGGAATCGCGGGCTGCGGCGTTTGCGCGGATTTGGGAGGCTGCGCATGCGGCTGCGGGGCAGGTGGCGCCGGAGCTGCGGGTGAGGGAGGCGCGCGCGGTGCCGTTTTTGAGTGAGCCGTGGTATTGCTGCGCGGAGCCGACGCGGGATCAGTTGGTGGCGATTGGAGGGGCGGCGGCGCCGGCACCGGGAATAAGTGTTACGGCTGATGGGTATGTTTAGAGCGGACCAAGAAAAAGCTCAACACAGAGGGCACAGAGGTTCACAGAGCGTTGATAGCGAGTTGTGCGGTGTGCAGCTATTCCACAAGTTGCACTTACCTTACGCACCGGTGACCGTTTTGCTTGAGGTCCTTCGGCTACCCTGGTCGGATAGCCTCAGGATGACAGCTTCTACGCTTCTACTAATGTGAGGGGGATGAAAGCGAAAAGGGTATTAGTGTTCGCGGGGAAGTTGGGGTATCAGACGCGGAGCTTTGATGCGGCGGCGCGGAAGCTCGGCGTCGAGCTGGGGTTTGTTACGGACCGGTGTCACCAGTTGGATGATCCGTGGGGAGATCGGGCGATTGCGGTGCATTTTGAATCGCCGGAGGCGGCCGCTTACACGGTGTTGGAAGCGGTGCGCGCCGGCCAGCGCGTGGATGGGATTTTGGCGTTGGGCGATCGGCCGGCGGTTGCGGCCGCTTATGTGGCGCGCGGATTGGGACTGGCATACAACCATCCGCTGGCTGTGCAAGCTTGCCGGAGCAAATTGCGGATGCGCGAGGTGTTTTGCGATGCGGGGCTGCGTGTGCCGTGGTTTCGCGCGGTGGCGTTGCAGCCTGCGCCGGAGCCGGCGCTGCTGGGGATTGCGTATCCGTGCGTGCTGAAGCCGCTTTCGCTCTCGGCGAGTACGGGAGTGATTCGCGCGAATAATCGCGAGGAGTTCTTGGCGGCGGCGGCGCGCGTGCGGGGCGTGCTGGAGTCGCCGGAAATTCTGGCGAGCCGGGAAACGAATCTGGATCAGATGCTGGTGGAGGGCTACATTCCGGGAAGGGAAGTGGCGGTGGAAGGATTGCTGATGGACGGGGAGCTTCGCGTGCTGGCGATTTTTGACAAAGCGGATGCGCTGGAGGGGCCGTTTTTTGAGGAGACGATTTACGTTACGCCATCGCGGTTGGGGGAGGCGCAACTGAGGGAGATCGCGCGGTGCGCGACGGACGCGGTGCGGGCGCTGGGACTTTCGCACGGGCCGGTGCATGCGGAGTTTCGGATCAATGACGAGGGAGTGTGGCCGTTGGAAGTGGCGCCGCGGCCGATTGGGGGATTGTGCGCGCGGGCGCTGCGGTTTGTGGGTGGCCAGAGCGATGAGATCCTTGGGTTGGAGGAATTGCTGTTGCGTCACGCGGTGGAGATGCCGGTTGGAAGTTGGAGGCGGGAAGGGGTGGCTTCGGGAGTGATGATGATTCCGGTACCGACGAGCGGGGTGTTGGAGAGCGTAGAGGGGGAGGAATCGGCGCGGGCGGTACCTCATATTGATGGGTGGGAGCTTACGGCGCGATTGCACGATTACATTGCGGCTTGGCCGGAGGGGACGAGCTATTTGGGTTTTTTGTTTGCGCGGGCGGAGACGGCGGAAGAGGTGGAAGGGGCGTTGCGGGCGGCGCATGCAGAGTTGAGGTTTGGGATTCGGGGGAGGCTGGCGGTCGAGCATCCTGGGATCCGGCGGATGGTGGGGTGAGGAGCGAAAAAATATTCGGCGGAGTGATGGCCGTTACGATAGCGCGCGCACGTTGTGTTGTGATGATGGCGTGGTTGAGGTCCTTCGGCCCGGTTGAAAGGCGTCGGGACCTCAGGATGACGGGCTATTTGAATTTCGCGGCCACATTTGAAGCTGTAT
>CATPAM010000349.1 GCA_955651735.1 Candidatus Acidiferrales bacterium
GACTCCTTCCACGCGCTTTCCCCACTCGGAAATCACTCCCGAAGTGAGGCCGACAATCATCAGAACCAAAATCACTTGGATGGCGATGGCAATCACGCTGAGGAAGGATCGCAGCCGCCGCGCCGCGATATTGCCCCAAAACATTTGCATCAGGGAGAAAGGCCCATCGAAAGTCTCGTTCATTTTGTTCCGCGCCCTAACTGTATCACTGCCGTCTCACACGTCAAACACCGTGAGATTTTCTTTTTGCGGAGCAACATTCGTGCCGAATTTCTCGGAAAATATTTCTGCCGTGTGAAGTTTTCAACACAAGTGTTGATAAGCTTGTGGAAAAGCGCCGCATTCCCAAGCCTAACTACACGGTTCTCAGCACTCTAATGCGGTTTGCACTATTTCTGTGCAACTCAAGCAGCGCACTGCAATTCGAAAATTGTCGGCCACAAAATCTGTCCGGAACGAAGCGCGGCTTTTGTCACACCGCTTGCAACAATCTCGCGGAACTCTTTAACTCGTCAACTCTTACGCTCTTGAACTCTTCTTTTTCAGTACCACCGCGGCGGTTTTTCCAGGTGCACCTTGATAGTTTGCTTCGTTTCGGTGATGTCATACCAACGCCCATAGGTCTTCCACCCGTCCGCGACCACTTGAATCAGCACTCTTCCCGTCGGTGCTTCCGGGATGTGCGCCGTCCCCTCACGGTTGGTCTTCACGTTCAGCTCTACCTTCTTATCTTTCTTCAGCTTGCGCTCTTCCACGTATTTCAAATAGACGCTGGCGTTCTCTACGGGACTCTCTTTCTCGCCGCCAGACACTTCAATCGTCACGCGGGACACCGGGTCCGACTTCCCGGTGTGCGCCTTGGAGTCTGGCTCCGGAATGCCCTGTCCCCGTGCGCCTCCGCAAAGACCCAGCGCCACGACAAGGATTTGTAAAGCCGCTTCGACTCGTAGTTTCATTTGGGAACACAATCTATCCTCTACGCACTGCAACTGCACGTCAAGTGTGTCTCTGCCGTTTTGATGCCAACTTTTCGCCGCGCGATGCAGGTGGCGCCGCTGCTTTCCGCTTCTTGAGAACGTTCCCGGCGCCCTGCATTGACTGTCTCTCGTTGCTCCTGTACCTTTTCAAGAATCTACTCGGCAGGCAATCGCGGTCGACGCTTCATTTGCAGCCGCGTCCCCGAGATTCCGTACATTCAATCCGGAGCAGCAAGCGCGCAAGAGTCTCAGCACCTCGCCGCATTTCACCGCTCCGCAGTTAGCAGGAGAGGATAATGGGGTTCGCCACCAATGCGATTCACGTGGGACAGGAACCTGATCCCACCACGGGCGCCATCGTCGCGCCCATCTACCAGACTTCCACCTATGTCCAGACCGAGCTCGGCAAAGACAAAGGTTACGACTACGCCCGTACCAATCACCCTAATCGCAAAGCTCTCGAACGCACCGTCGCCAAATTGGAAGGCGGCCAAAGTGCCTACGTATTTTCCTCCGGCATGGCTGCCATTGACGCTGTCTTTCGTCTTCTGCGCCCCGGCGATCACGCCGTAATCTCGGAAGCGGTTTACGGCGGAGTCTTCCGCCTCGCGACGCAGCTCCTGGTGCACTTCGGCCTGGAGTTCACGTTTGTTGATACATCGTCACAGGACTCCGTACTCGGCGCGCTCCGCCCGAACACCAAAATGCTCTATGTGGAAACTCCCACGAACCCCACCCTGCGGGTCGCGGACCTCGCCGCGCTGGGCAAGCTCGCTACCGACCGCAGCATCACGCTCGTCGTCGATAACACATTCCTTAGCCCTTACCTCCAGCGCCCCATCGAACTGGGAGCGCATATCGTCGTCCATTCCATGACCAAGTATCTCAACGGCCACAGCGACTCCACCGGCGGCGCAGCCGTGTTGACGCGTCCCGAAGACGCCGAAAAAATCTATTTTATCCAGCGCTCCGCGGGCAGCGGGCTTGCTCCGATGGACTGCTTCCTCGTCTCGCGCGGCCTGAAAACGCTCGCAATCCGCATGCTCCAGCACAATGCCAACGGCATCGCTGTCGCCCGTCATCTCGACGCCCATCCGAAAATCCGCAAAGTGTATTACCCGGGCCTTCCGACGCATCCTCAGCACGACATCGCGCGCAAACAGCAGCGCGGCCCCGGCGCCATGCTGGCTTTCGATCTCGGCTCGCTTGATGCCGCGCGCCGCTTCCTCAACCAGGTCAAACTTTGCTCCCTCGCCGAAAGTCTCGGCGGCGTCGAAACGCTAATTTCCCTTCCAGCGTTGATGACGCACGCCTCCATGCCCGTCGAAGTGCGCGAGCGCGTCGGCATCACCGAAGGTTTAGTTCGCCTATCCGTCGGCATCGAGGACATCGAAGACATCATCGCCGACCTAGACCAAGCGCTCCTCTACGTCTAGCCCGAATTTAAAATCGGATCCGACCACTTACCGCGCGTTCTCCCTAATCCACTTTAAATACTCCCGCGATCCCACCACGATGGGCACCACCACAAATTCCGGCACTTGGTAACTGTGCATCCCCTTTACTTCCCTCTCTAGCCCCGCCAACCGCGGCGCCGTAGTCTTCATCACCACCAGAACTTCTCGCGCCCGCTCCACTCTTCCCTTCCATCGGTAAATCGATTCGACTCCAGTCACAATATTCGCGCAAGCCGCCAGCTTCTTCTCCACCGCGCTCCGCCCAATCCTCCGCGCCTCCGCCACCGACGCACAGGTGCCCCCCACCATCCGATATCGTCCACCAGTCTGAATCATGGCTATTCTCCGTGGCTTCTGTGTTAAGTAGAAAGACTGAAAGATAACGCAGGGACGCAGAGGCGCTGAGTTTTCGCAGAGAAGAGGGAAACCGAAACGCTCCGCCCTTTTCCCTTCCATCCTCATCTTTAAGTACGATGGCGGAACGCGTAGAATACCCATCCATGGCCGCCTCTCCAAAAACAGCTGCCTTGCCCATCAAGTTCGGCACTTCTGGCTGGCGCGGCCTCATTGCGGACGACTTCACCTTCGCCACCGTGCGCCTCGCCGTAACCGCCATCGCCGACCACCTCAACGCCAAAAGCAAGAATCCCACGGTATTGGTAGGCTACGACACACGCTTCTACTCCGAGGAATTCTCGCAGCTCGCCGTCGAAATTCTACAGCAACAAAAAATCCGTACCCTGCTCTGCGAGACCTTCACCCCCACGCCCGCCATCGCCTACGAAATCTTGCGCCGCAAGCTCGACGGCGCCGTCAATTTCACCGCCAGCCATAACCCCGCGCAATATCACGGTCTAAAATTTTCTTCCTCCGACGCCGGCCCCGCTCTCCCGGAAATCACCAAAGACATTGAAACGCGCGTCGCTAAAATAATCGAAAAAGAGCATCCCCAACCTTTCGCACACGCCGCGCCTTCCCACTTCGGCAAGGACGGCCGGGGCGAAACGGTGAATTTGCGCGAAGCCTATCTCAAGCGCATCGAAGAACTCGTCCGCTTTGATGTTCTCGGCAAAGCCAAATGCAAATTTGTCGTCGACGTGCTCCACGGCTGCGGCGCCGGCTATCTCGACCGCACCCTCTCCGATCACGACGTTCAGATCCAAGCCCTGCGCACCAACCGCGATTGCCTCTTTGACGGCACCGGACCGGACGTCTCCGAAGAGAATCTCGCCCCGCTTCGCAAAGCCGTCACAGACTCCGGTGCCGCCGCCGGCCTTGCCACCGACGGCGACGCCGACCGTTTTGGCATCATCGACAGCGACGGCACATGGATTTCTCCCAACCAAATCCTCGCACTGGTCTACGATTATCTCCTCGAAACGCGCAACTGGAGCATGCCCGCCGCCCGCAGCGTCGCGACTTCGCAGATGATCGATGCCGTCGCCAAGGCCCACGGCCAATCCACGTATCAAACTCCCGTCGGCTTCAAATATATCGGCCAGCTCATTCGCGCGGACAAAATCGCACTGGGCGGCGAAGAAAGCGCCGGCCTCACCATTCGCGGCCACGTGCCTGAAAAAGACGGCATCCTCGCCTGCCTCCTGGTCGCAGAAGCGATCGCGGCTCGCGGCGCCTCCATCAAGGAACAAATTCAACAGCTCTTCAAGAAAATCGGCCGCGAGTTCTGGCCCCTGCGCGAAAACCTGCACCTCAGCGACGAACAGAAAGCAAACGCCGTCAAGAAAGTGGCCGTGGACGCTTCGACACTCCTCGGACGAAAAGTGGTTTCCATCGACCGCAC
>CATPAM010000350.1 GCA_955651735.1 Candidatus Acidiferrales bacterium
CAGGTGTGTCTTGCCGAGCAAGACGGCCCCGGCCCGTCGCAGCCGGCGAACCACGGTGGCATCTTCTCCAGGCACAAAATCCCGCAGGATCGACGAGCCTACCGTGGTGCGAATGCCGCGCGTCCAGATGTTGTCTTTCAGGACGATAGGAATCCCATGAAGCGGTCCACGGCGCCGTCCGCGGAGCAGTTCTCGTTCTGCGCTACGCGCGTCGGCCAGAGCGCGTTCGGCTGTGACCGTAATGAACGCATTCAGCTTCGGATTCAGCCGCTCGATGCGTGCCAGATAGAGCTGCGCCAGCTCTACCGGCGATAGTTTCTTTTTCGCGAATAGAGGTGCGAGTTCTTCGATGGTGGTGAATTCGAGAGCGGGAGCGGCAGCCTTAGCCTTCACGTTTCGCATCTTCCTGCTCGGGCCTGGCTCCGCCGGGACCCGCGCCTTGACAGCGGACAGCTACTGATGGCGCGGCACGCTTGGCCGATCTGCACTGGCGGCTGAATCTGCCGCGGTTACGCACACGAAATTCGTGTATTCGTTGGTATCGCCGACACCTTTGTACTTCGCGACCTTCGGATAGGCGCAGAGCGGGCGGGTCATTTGGATCCCTTTCGCCGCATCATCCTCGACGTATTTGGTCGCGACGATGTCGCCTGGCACAGTGCCCTTTTCCACCCATTCTTCCAGAGCGTCGTAAATGCCGTACTCCGGACCCTTGGCGGTGGTACGGCCGAGCTGGCCGAATGAATTTGGGCCGGGGCCCGGGAAACAGTGCTGCATCCCGGGGACCATGTAAAGGCGAACGAAGCTCTCCGCATTCTGCGTACCCATGGCCGCGACCACACTCTTGTAGTAGTTGATGGTGTTCAACGGTGAGATGGCTGGATCGTTCCATCCATGGTACAGGATCAGCTTGCCGCCACGGGCCCGAAAGCGCTGCAGATCAGGGTCGGTGGCGTTGAGAGCACGCGCAGTTTTCTCGTCGGCCGCGCGTTCGGCAATATCGACGTTGGCGGTGAGGGGATTCCAGGCGGGATCCTCGAAAACCATGTAACGGAAATAGTTCTCAACGTAGACAGCGCCGGAACTCTTGCCTGGCCCATTGCCTATGACCCAAGGCAGCCAGCCATTCGGTCCGTCCTCAGCCCCGGGCATCAACCCAGGGAAAATCTGCTCCCCGTGCGAGTTCCGGCCACCGGCGTAGAATTTCTTTAGAGAGGCGATCTGAGGCGTGGTGAGACAACTGGGCGAATCATCGCCTTTGCAAAGCAGCGCCGAGGGGTCGAAATGGCACCGCAATGGGTCATTGATGATCCCGTCTTTCACGCCGTCCTGAGCATCGCAAGCACTGAGTGCAGCAGCATTGATGGCCGGAATTTTCATGCTGGAGATATAGCCCGCAGGGTTGGCGCCATAGGAGCCTTTCAGGACATCGACACCGGCAGCTATCAGGTGCGTCCACAAGTTGGCAGGGGCACCGGCGAGAATGCCGTCAAAATCTTCGGGGAACCGCTGCGCTTCCATCAACGCCTCGCGCCCGCCATCGGAACAGCTATCGAAATAAGCGTGCCGCGTAGGCCGGCTGTAAAACGCCTGCATGAGGATCTTGGCGTTTTCGATGGTCTCGTGCAGGGCGCGATAGCCGAAGTCGTTTACCTTTTCCGGATGTCTGAAGGCCCAGCTCGCGTCTTCGGCGTCGGCTTCGTGCCCAGTGTCCGTAGCTGCCGTGGCATAGCCGCGCCGTAGATCACCGGCCAGCGCATTGTAGTTAATGGAACCGGCAAAGCCGCCGTTGCCGACTCCCAGGAACTTCTCGTTCCAGCTAGAAGCGGGCAACCATACCTCGAAACGAATGTACGAATCACTCGTGGGCCTGAGCACACCGGCAACGCGACAGAATGCAGGAAGTCTATCGATCGGTTTGTTATAGGGCGGCGTGAACCTTCCGGACGGAACGGATTGAGCGATTGTGATGGTCGTGTGCGGCAGGGTCACGCCCGAGAGGCTGTCACAGTCAGCGGCGTTCGCAGGGAGTGCGCCTGCTGCCGCGATAATGCTCAAGGTGGCAAAGACGAAATGAGGAACGAGAGTTCGCACGCCGAAGGCGGATTCTATCACCGGAATTTTCGATCTCAACTAACTTTATTCTGGATTCTGGCGCAGGACCGTATGGCCGGGACCCGATCGTGTCCAGCTCAGACCTTCAGGGCCGCAGCTTGGTTTGCAGGCACGTGTTTGCGGATAGAAAATCGCGCTCGCCGCTGGCGGTACACAATTGAAAACAAAGCCATCTCAGAATCACGTCAACGTTTGCCTTCCGCTGTAGAATCGCACCCGACTCGGGACTTACGTCCCGTGAACCGTCCGCAGCGCAAAACGAGACGGTGATTCAAACCTGCTTGCAGTGCGGTGCCATCAACGGCGCCGAAGCCCGCACGTGTGGCTGTTGCGACGCGCCTCTATTGGCAAGACCCCACGATACACTTGCGTCCAAGCGAACTGCCCCGCAGAGCGAAGGCAATCTCGCCATTGCGCCGGACTGGCGAGCAGAAGTGTCTCAGCGGCTGGAAGCCTATCGCGCCCGCCGCGGCCACCCTCGTGAAAACGACGCGCAACCTGCGTTTCCGTTCGCGCCTCCGCCGGCCTGGAGCGAAACGCAGCGCGCTGCGGATACGAACGTCGTCTCCGCAGCGCCGGCCATCAAGTCGCGGCGCTACCGCCCGGTGCGCGTGGAACACCTGGAGATAGACGTCGCACAGCCGGCATTCGATTTCGCCGGCGCAGAGCGATTGTGCGACTCACGGTCCAGCGCCCCGGCCAAAAGCGCGGTGGTCATTCCGGTCGCAACCCTGTCGGAACGGCGCCGCGCCGGTCTTCTGGACGCGGTCATTCTGATCCTCGCCTATAG
>CATPAM010000351.1 GCA_955651735.1 Candidatus Acidiferrales bacterium
CGCAGGTCCGTGGCGACCTGGCGCGATAAGGTCGTCCGTTCATCGTACATTGTGAGCAAAATTCCCTCGATCTCGAGACTCGGATTCAAAGTCCTGCGGATGCGCATAAGCGTATCGAGAAGCTCCGAAACACCTTCCAGAGCCAGATACTCGCATTGGATCGGCACCAGCACCGCGTCTGCGGCAACCAGGGCATTCAAAGTCAACAAATCCAGCGCAGGAGGACAATCCAGAACGATGAAGCGGTATTTCTCGCGAAGTCCATTCAAAACCGACCTTAGCTTATATTCGCGCCCCTCGGCAGAAACCAATTCGACGGCGGCACCGGCAAGATTCTTATCCGCTGGCACCACATCCAGGCGCTCGACTTGCGATTTCTGAGTAATTCGATCGAAGGGTTCGTTCAAAATCAGAGAGTGATAGAGGGTGCGCCGAGAGGGATCCTTCTGAAAGCCAATCGCCGCCGTTGCGTTGGCTTGCGAGTCGCAATCGACAAGTAAAGTGGCTTGATCCGCAGTCGCGAGGCAAGCGGCTAAATTCACGGCCGTAGTGGTTTTCCCCACACCGCCCTTTTGATTGGCCACCGCGATAATCCGCGCCACCGAACCCCCAGTGGGCGAAAACTTAGCAAAGCCTAGCAGGAGATGCAAGATGTTTCACGTGGAACGTAACTGGACACTGTGAAAATCCCCAGGCGGATTTGGAGGGCGCGCGAGGCAGTTGAACATGATGTTTCACGTGGAACATCGAAGGGAGAGTTCCGGCGAGCCACCGGCGTTCCACGTGGAACAATTGCTGCCCCCAGCGACCGATCTCACGTTTTGGTACTTCCCGCGCCGCGCCTATCCCTGGCGATCCCCAACCAAGAGAAACCGCTGCAAGGAGCGGGGAATCGAAATTGGGTCCTTCCACAACCATCCTCCTACCTTTTTGATCTCGTCGATATCGCGGCCACCAACCCAAAGAATAGCTTGACCCGCCGCGACGCGCTCAGAGTGTGCCCAGCCGAGAAATTTGCCGAACTCACCCAATGCGCGCGAACAAACGAAATCCAGCGGCGCTATCTCTTCTCCAAGCTCCTCGTACTGACTGACCAGCACCCGCGTATCCGTAAAACCCAACTCGCGTACGACCTCGGCCAGAAATGTAGCCTTCTTAAAGTTCGATTCAATCAAAAAGCCTTGGAGCTCTGGGCGCGCGATTTTCAACGCTAGACCCGGAAAACCTCCGCCGGAACCCACGTCCGCTAGCCGACCCGCCTGAAATGGCACGACTGCTGCTGCATACATCGATTCGCAAAAATGCCGGTATAACACCTCCAGCGGATCCCGAATGGCCGTGAGATTCACTTTCTCGTTCCAAGCAAGCAGGATCGCCGTATATCGCTGAACACAGGTCACTTGCTCGGGAGTTAGCTGCACCTGAAACTCGCGCAACGCCTGGTTGATAACGTCCCCGGACAATGAAGCCTGATTTCTAGTTAACATAATATATTTATACTAATTCGCTCCCTGAGTAACGGATTGACGCTGAATGAGGTAGCGCGGCCCCGCTATTCCAGCCACTAGGTCCACGCCCATGTGCCACACCACCGCGGGCACCAAACTCCCGAGTGCCGCCCGCGAAACTCCGAACAAGAGCCCCAGCACCGTCGTGCTCACGAATCCCGCGCGGCCCTGATAAAGGTGCGCGAGTCCAAAAATGACAGACGACACCAGTATAACCACCCCGATCGGCACACCCGTGCGACTAAGTGCCGCCATGGCAAATCCGCGATACAAGAATTCCTCGCACAGTCCGGCGGTGACCGACAACGCAAAGAAGGGAACCAATTCCCTCCTACTCTGGGGAAGAATGCGTTCCGCCAGGGCCTGGAGCGGACGTCGTAAGGGGCTGACCGACCGCCCCATGCGCCGCAGGTTGAGCCATTGGAGCGTAACGATCACCGCGGCACCAAATACGGCGATAACTGTGACCGTGAGTAGCTCTGGCATGGCCAAGCCGAGCTGTGCGGCAGTAAATCCGTGCGCCCAAGCCCGCCAGGCAGCAACGGCTGTGGCGAGCCACTGGAACGCGATCGTCGAACGGTACAGCGAAAGCCGCTCTGCCGGTTCCACATGCGGCTTGGCAAGAAGGTGCTGCAGTTTCGCGCGACCGCGCCACGGCACAATCACGCCCAGCAGGAAAAAAATCAGTAGAATGTCCCAGGGCATGCGGCGATGAAAACACGTCCGGCTCACAAGCGCAATGCTTTGCACGAATGTCACGAGCAGGGAAGCAGTGGCATCCTTATAATGCAATTAGCGCCGAAAGAGGAGAGGTGTTCCGTTGGCGACGCAAGTGAAACTGACCTCCATGGCCAAGGCCGCGGGCTGTGCAGCAAAGCTGAATCCCGCCACGCTCGACGCCGTGCTGCGCAAGCTGCCGCGGCAAACGGATCCGAATGTCCTGGTGGGCTTTGACACCAACGATGACGCGGGAATTTACCAAATTGGCGAAGGTATGGCGCTCGTGCAGACGGTCGACTTCTTCACGCCGATTGTGGATGACCCGTTTCTGTTCGGCCAAATCGCCGCGGCCAACGCGCTCAGCGACGTGTACGCCATGGGCGGCCGTCCGATATCGTCGCTTTCCATCGTAGGCTTTCCAGAAAAGGGCGATCCGGAAATTCTGGAACAAATCATTCGCGGCGGCTTGAAGAAAATGGACGAGGCGCATTGCAGCGTGATCGGGGGTCACTCGATCCGCAATGAAGACATGTTGTTCGGCTACGCGGTCACGGGCTTGATCAATCCGCAGCGCGTGTGGCGCAATGTTGGCGCGCGCGAAGGCGATGTGCTGCTCTTTACGAAGCCGCTCGGGACAGGCGTGATTACCACCGCGCTGAAAAAAGATCGGGCCACAGGCGAATCGCTGGCCGCTGCGGTTTTAGCGATGACTACGCTAAACCGGGATGCCGCGGCGGCGCTGCAAGAAATCGATGAGAAGGCCGACAGCGTGCCAAGCGTCCACGCCGTCACAGATGTCACTGGTTTCAGCTTGCTAGGCCACGCGCGTGAGATGGCGCTGGGTGATCCCACCCGCGGCATTGCGCCGGTGTCCTTTGAAATCGACCATGCTGCTTTCGATTATTTCCCCGGCGCTTTCGAAGCGGCGCGCGAAGGTCATCTCTCCGCCGGACTCAAGAACAATCGCGCTTTTGTGAGTGACTGCGCCGGTTTCGCGCCGAGCGTCGCGGCCGAGTATCAGGATCTGCTCTTCGATCCGCAGACTTCGGGCGGCCTGCTTGTCGCCATCACGCCGGAGGCCGCGGAAACTGCGCTTGCTTCTTTGCAGCGTCACGGAGCTGCCGCGCGGCGAGTTGGCAGAGTCGTGGCCAAGCGCTCTCCGCTTCTTGCAGTGCGCTGAAAATGCGCTGGAGTCCGCTAATCCGGTAAACTTCCCCGCATGGATACCGTCACTCACGGAATCGCCGGCGCGCTCATCGCCAAGGCCGCCTTTCGCGGCCAAGACATGCTCGGCGCAAAGCCGGTGAATCGCGAACGAATCATTACCTGGTCCCTGATGCTGGGCGCGATCTTCCCGGACTCTGACGTCTTCCGGGATTTTTTCTCGCGCAACGATCTCCTCATCTTGACGTGGCATCGCAGCATCACGCACTCGCTCGTTTGTCTCCCCATCTTCGCCGTGGTCCTCGCCGCGCTGACCCGCTGGTTTGTGCGCTGGCGCCAGTGGGACGCGCCTTCCTTCCTCGTGCTGATCGTTGTCTACGCCGTCGGCATTCTCAGCCACATTCTTCTCGATCTGGTCACTTCGTTCGGCACGATGGTATGGTCGCCGCTGAAATGGTCGCGCCCGGCGTGGGATCTCATTTTCATCATCGATTTCACGCTGACCGTGATTCTGCTGGTACCGCAGATTGTCGCGTGGGCGTACGCGAAAGAAGAAGGATTGCCGCGGCGCGCGCTCGGAAGCTGGATAGTGTTTGCCGCAGGCGCCGTAGGGGTCGCCGCGCTTGGGATGTCCGTGGGTGCGCCCATTTCCATGCGGGCCATCCTCGCTGTAGTCGTCATACTCGCCGCTGTGTTTCTTTTGCCCGGGGTGCGCCAGTGGGGATTGCAAGTGCGCTACGCGTCGTGGAATCTAGCAGGACTGTTGATCGCGCTCGGCTATATCGGAGCTGCAGCTTATGCGCATCATGCCGCGCTTCAAGGCGTCGACAAATTTTCGTCATCGTTACACCTCGACGTACAATCACGCGGCGCGCTTCCGTTCCCGCCGTCGCTCTGGCATTGGGATGGCTTGGTCCTGACGCCGCACGGAGTCTATGAACTGCGCATGGATCTCGGCGGCGGATCCACAGAAGTGCAGGCAGCCTCGGCCAGCCCTGACGCGGATTCATCCTGGAGCTACCGCTTCTATCCCGACGCCGCTCCTAATCCTTACATCGAGGCCGCCAAGCGCCTGCCGGAGGTTCGCACCGTTCTGTGGTTCGCCCGCTTCCCGGTGACGCGCTTCCACAAAGAGGGCGCCGACGCGATCGTCGAGATCTCCGATTTGCGTTTTCCCCAAATGCGGCCGGACCGGCCAGCATCCTTCACTTACAGAGTACGTCTCGCTGCCGACCAAACAGTGCTGTCGCAAGGCTGGGTCCGGCCGAGGTAGCACAGAGTGTCAGCCCATCGCAAATCGGGACAAGCTTATCGGTGGAAGTACAACGTCAATGTGAAGGTTTACTATCCGCCGGATGGATCACCACTTGGCGGTGCTCGCCGACGCCCACGCTTTCCGTGCGAACGCCTGGCATGTCTTTCAACGCCAGGTGCACGATGCGCCGTTCGCGCGAAGTCATGGGATTCAGCCGAAACGGCTGCTTGGAGGTTTGCACGCGCTCCGCGGCCACCTTCGCGGTCATGCGCAGCTCTTCAAAGCGTAGCGCGCGATAGCCGCCACAATCGATGTGAATCTTTTCGTGGTGCTCCGGCTCGAGCCGCAGAGCGCGAAAGGCCAGATGCTCCAGGGCCTTCAATACTTCCGCCCCGCGCTCCAGCAGGATCTCCTTGTCGCGGCCGTCCACATCGGCGAGGACTTCCGCGTCGCTTCCAGCACCAGGCGCAGCCACACTCACGGTGACCTTCAATTGAAATCCGGCCGCGCGGACAATTTTCTCCAGAAAATCGCGCAGGGCGTCCGCCGCTGCTTGCCGATTCAGTTTACCGTCCTGAATAAGTTCCTGAGTCATGGCTCTAAGCGATCACAGAATGTGGAATTAACTGCGAACCCGTCGGCGATCGTTACTACTTCTTGTTTTTGTTCTTCTTACCTTGCGCCTGGATCGCCGCCGCCGGCAACGGATGCGTGCGGTTCAGCCACCACTGCTGCAGGATGCCAACCAGGCTGCTGGTAAGAATATACACGGCCAGGCCGCTGGAGATGGGGGAGATCATGAACAGTCCGGCCATGGTCACCGGCATGATCTTCATCATCATCTGCTGCTGCGGGTCGGTGGTGGTCATGGGCGTCATCTTCGACACCAGGTACATGGAAAGGCCCATAATGATTGGCAAAATGTAATACGGGTCTTTCGCGGACAAGTCCGTGATCCAGCCAAACCAGCGCGCGTGCCGCATCTCAATCGCGAAACGCAACACGGTGTTCAGCCCAAACCAGATGGGCATCTGCAAGAACATCTGGAAGCAGCCGCCCACCGGGTTGATTTTCTCGCGGCTGTAGACCGCCATCACTTCCTTGTTCATCTCCGCTTTACGCGGATCGCGCATGGAATATTTTTTGTACTTCTCCTGGATCTGCTTGATTTCCGGCGCCACGCGCTGCATTTTCAGCGTCGTGCGGTAGCTGGAAATGCGCAGCGGAAACAGGAGCATGTTGATGACCAGCGTCAACACGACAATCGCCCAGCCCCAGTTTGGAATGTAGTTGTGCAGCCATTTCAATCCGTGAAAGAGCGGATCAGCGATAAACTCCAGCCAGCCGAAGTTCACCAGCGAGTGCAGCGGCGGGTTCATCTTCTTCAGTTCGTCGTAGTCCTTCGGGCCCACATAGACGCGCAGCGCCAAAGGCTGCGCCGAAGTTGTCGTCTGGATTTGCGGAACTGCTTCTTCCGTATCCTTGCCCTCCACCTGAACGGTGCGGAAAACCTTCCAATAGCGGGCCTCGAGGGAGCCCGGAGGCGCGCTAGTCGGCGGTAGAAACACCGCGGCGAAGTAGCGGTCCTCGATCCCTGTCCAATCTTTGCCGCCCTGCCATACTCCGTGCGGCCACTTCTCCGGCCCGTCCAGTTTCTTGGCCATGATGTTGGTGAGCTTGCCGTTTTCGCGGTAGAAGACAGAAACGGTATCGATCGGCGCCGGATTCAAAACCGTCAAATCGCCAAAGCCGCCCAACCAAGTCATCCCGGCAACAACGGGGGCGCCGTTGAACTTCACACTGGTCTCGACGCGCAGCACATACGTATGATCGAAGTGAAGGTGTTTGGTGACTTCCAGGTGGCCGTCGCTCCAACTGAATTCCGCATCGGCTGGCGCGTGCAAAGTACTCGCCGGAGTGGAAACTTGATACAGCGCGCTATTCGCTGCGGATTCCTGTTGCTCATCGTTCAACGCCACCGCAAACGGCCATCCGCCGGTCTGCTGCGCGGCGTCGGGATGCACTAAATCGAGAATGCGCGGCGGCTTCGAGTCGTCCGTATATTTTTTTAGCTGCCAGCTCTTCACCACCGCGCCGCGGTTTGAAAATTCCACGCGATAGAGGTCGTTCTCTACAACGATGGTGCGTTCTTGCGTGTCGCCCTTCGGCGGCATTGCAGCTTCTGCGACCCCAGAGGCCCGGGATGTTCCCCTTGAGGTTGCCGGGCTAGTGGTCGCAGAGCCGGCAGAGCTCGGAGCATTGACTCCCGGATTAGCAGGCGCCGTCTGCGCTGGGCGGTTAGCCTGCGGCAGATTCGTCGGCGGCTTCGGCCCAAAAAATTTCGCCCAGGCCAGGATCACTACAAGCGACAGGAGTGAGGCCACCACGATGCGCAGCTCGTGCGTTAACTTGAACTTCTTCTCCGGTTCGGTCACGAATGCGCCTCGTTAGGGGTAGCTGTATTGTGTTGAGAGTCTCGCCAGGCCTCGGGCACAGGATCGTACCCAAATCTGCGGGATAAGGGATGGCAGCGAAGCAGCCGCTTGAGCGTCAGCCACGACCCGCGCGCCACGCCAAAGCGCTCGACCGCCTGGTACGCGTACATCGAGCACGTTGGCTCGAACCGGCAGCTTCCGCCGACGAGCAGCGACAAATACGCCTTGTAAAATCGCAGTGCTCCAAGCGCGAGGCGCACGCCGCCGCTTCGCGGTGCGCTGCTCACGCGTTCGGCATGAGGCGCAGCAAATCCGCCGTCAACGCCGCAAACTCCGCCTTCGCCACGTTGCTCTTCGGGTGTATGACGATGTCCCATCCTGCAGGTATCTCCAGACGATGGCAGCGCACGATTTCCCGCACGCGCCGCCGGATGCGATTGCGCACCACCGCGCCGCCGAGTGCCTTCTTGATGCTGAATCCGAAGCGGCTATGCGGCAGTTGGTTCGCGCGAAAAAAAACGGTGAAATGGGAATTCAAGCGGCGTTTCCCGGCTCGGTATACGGCGTCAAAGTCTCCGCGCCGCACCAGCCGCGCATCGCGCGGAAAATCCAGGCGCCCCACGCTATTCGGGAGTGAGCCTATGACGGCCCTTCTTGCGGCGCGCCGCCAGCACCCTGCGGCCTCCTGCGGTCTTCATGCGCGAACGGAATCCGTGCGTCTTGGCGCGCCGGCGTTTGCGCGGTTGATAGGTGCGCTTTGGCAAAGCAATCCCCCTTATATTCTACGAACCGCAGCCTCACAAATTTCAGGCCGCATCCCACAAGCCGCATCCGCGGCGGTCTGCGAATCAGTTAGTGTAGTCGACCCGCGCGCATAGGGTCAAGAAAGCTTGAACACATCCACAGTTATTTTAGGTTGTCAGTTATCGAAGGTTTCGGTGAGAAGTAGCTTCCGTTTGGCTTCTTGTGCGGAGGTTCTCCCGGAAGCCTGCGCTGCCAACTTTGCAGTCTTCTGGGCAACACACCGGAGCCGGCAAAACTTGAAGCGGCCCACAGCAGCCGATAAATAACTAGAGCTATGGCGGTCAAAAACGCGCCGAACGTAAGTACCGTTCCGAGTGCAGGTAATTCGAGCATTCGAGCAACTCCTCAGCAGCATTACACGGCCCAAACACGGATATCGCTGGCTATTTCCGGGCGAAGGCGTTAAGGAATTCAACGGAATCTTGACCCCCTAGCCCGCGTTTCTGGTATGCCGATACTCTTCAAATGCGGCCAGAAACCGGTCCACATCTTTACGCAGCAAGTAGTATGGTGTGGACAGACGAATCTTCGACGGTCCACCGCCGCGAATGCGGATTTTCTTGTTCTGCCACATCCATGTTTCGATCTCCATGATCTGAATAGGCGGAACGTTGACCGATGCAATCGCGCAACGTAATGCGGCATCCGGCGAAGTCCAGGACTCCGCGCCGCGCTTCACCATTTCGCCCAGGATATAGTCGGCCATCTTCCGATGACGGCGCTCGATGCGATCCAGGCCAATATCATTCGCAAGCTTTACGGAAGCGCGCATTCCCCACAATGACGGCACATTCGAGCTGCCGATGCGTTGAAACCGTTCGGCCCTCAACTTGGGCTCGTCCCACCCGGCGGTGACAATTGTGTTCCAAAGGCGATCGATCACCTCGTCGCGCACATAAAGAAAGCCGCTGCCCTTCGGCGCCTGTAGCCACTTATGCGGGCTGGAGGAATACATGTCGCAGCCCAAGTCATGAACGTTCAACGCCATCATTCCCACAACATGGGCGCCGTCCACCGCCGAAAGAATGCCTTTCGACCGCGCTAATGCACAAAGTTCCTTCGCTGGCAACACCACTCCCGTAACGGTTGTGATGTGGCTGAAGAACAGAATCCGCGTGCGAGGCGTAATCGCATCGTTGATAAGATTTAGCACCGCTGCCGCGTTTGGCACGGGCTTCGGCAACGTGGCCTTTTTCACCACAATGCCGTAACGCTTGGCGCGCAGGTTGAAGGGATGCTCGCCGCCGGGATGTTCCTGATCTGTCATCAAGACTTCATCACCCGGCTTCATATCCAAGCCATTCGCGATGTAGCTGTTCGCCTCCGTGGCATTGCGCACCAGCGCTATTTCATCTCGCGTGCAGCCGACAAACGCTGCTAGTGGGTCGCGAAATTCATTCCAGGCGCCATAGCCCCAGATCGGGTAATCCTCGGGATCGCTCTGCGCCATCCTTTCCGTTTCGTTGTAGCCATCGAATACGGCGCGCAGGACCGGCGCTGGCGACGAACCGACGGTGCCATTATTCAAATACACTTCGTCCGCGGGAATCAGAAACTGCTTGCGCAGCTCCGTCCAGTACGCTTCTTCGTTGGATTCGTATAGCCCGCGATCCGGCAGTTGACCCGGCGCTTGCGCGAGTTGCGCAAAAAGCTCGCCGCCAAAATTCAGTGCTGTCCCCACTGCTGCGGCGCCCGCAAACGACGACAGAAATCCTCGACGATCAACCATCTCGCTTCCTCCGGGACAACGTTGCGCGGATTCTACCTCACTATTGCGCTTCAGCAACCGCTTTGCTCGTATTACTTGCCCTCCCTCCTTGCCCGGATTACTGTACGTAGCGCCAGCCGATCGGAGAGGACGTGAAAATGATTCTGCGCGCGCGCATCGCCACCCTACTGGCAATTCCGTTGGCGTTTCTGGTGGCAAGCCGTTCCTTAGCCCAAGAAAAAACCGGCACCACCCAGGACGTCGAAAAGCGCCTAAAAGCCACACAGAAACCGCAAGCCAACGCGCCGCTCGACAACGTCTTGAAGACGCTTTTCGCCGCACACACCTTCCAACAAGCCGCCGTCTCCCCTGACGGCAATTCCGTCGCCTGGGTGGAGGACGTGCACTCGAAGAACGGCATCGTCTCGGGCAGCACCGTGATTTACGTGAAAAACCTCAAAAGCGCCACGCCGCCACGGCGCATCGGCGCAGGCTTTGCCGATTCGTTGCACGCCGAGAGCGATGTCGCCTGGTCACCCGACAGCCAGAAAATCACCTTCCTCTCCGACGCCGCGAAACGGGGTCAGCTTCAGCTCTATGTAACC
>CATPAM010000352.1 GCA_955651735.1 Candidatus Acidiferrales bacterium
ACTAGGACGCAATCGCAAATTGCCGCCAGGTGCTCGAAACGCTTTGCATCATTTCATCGCTAATTGCGCCAACCCATCCACCTGTAACTCCCAAAACGAACCTGCTTCCTTCCTCGGACGGGCTGCTGCGCAAGGCCAACCGCTTACGGCGCAGGGTACGGTGCTGGGGACGTTTCAATATATGTCGCCGGAGCAGGCGGAAGGCCGGGAAGTCGACGAGCGTTCCGACATATTTTCGTTGGGAACTGTTCTGTACGAAATGCTGACCGGGAAGCGCGCATTTGAAGGGAAAACCGCGGCCAGCGTGATGGCTGCGGTGCTGGAACGTGATCCTGCGCCGGCTTCCTCGATACGGCCGGCGATTCCCGCGGCGCTGGATCGGACGGTGAACACGTGCCTGGCGAAGGATCCTGACGAACGATTTCAAACCATCCACGATTTGAAAATGCAATTGAAGTGGATCGGGGAGAGCGGCGATTCCGGTTCATCGCAGGCACTATCCGCATTCGTTGCGCTGGAGAAGGGAACACGAGAAAAGGCAGCATGGATCCTTGCGGACGTACTGGCGGTGTTTTTGCTTTCTTTAGCAACGTGGATGATGATGCACCGCCCCAAGGCTGAAGAGGCGGCACCGGTGCTCGCGTTTATTCCGCCCCCGCCGGACACGCGCTATCTGGCGGTTGGATTTGGGGCCGGACCTGTGGCGGTTTCTCCCGATGGCACGCGACTAGCCTTTTCGGCGATTGACCAAAGTGGTGCCATCAAACTGTGGATTCGCCCTTTGAGCGCGCGCGAGGGCGTAGCGGTAAACGGAACCGAGAATGCTTCAGCGCCGTTTTGGTCACGTGCACCGAGCGAAAATCGCTGGTGTTACTCTGCCAATCTTGGAGCTCGCATGGGCCTAGTCGCGAGTATCTAAAAAACCAAAGTTGAGAGAAATTAACGGTGAGACGCTAAGGAAACCTTATGGCGCAGCGATCTGCCGCCTTACTGGCTTTTAGGAGCATCGGAACTGCAGCTGCGTTGTGGGTGGTGATAGGAGTTCCGGTCGCCGCTCTCATCGCCGCGCTCCGTGTATCCGTGTGGGTGATAGCCTCTCTGGCGGATATGTCGGCCGTCGCCTTCATCCTTGGTGCCGTGCAAGGCCTCTGGCTTTACTTGGCTGGCCAGCGGTCTGAATCAGACTATGGTGGTCTACTCTGGTTCGGCTCGCTCTCCGGTGGCTTTCTAGGCGTGCTGGCTTTCCCTTCGGTACTCTCCAGTACTAGTATTATTGCGGCACGTCCGACGGTGGCAGTTTTCCTCATGGCAGCAATCGTCGGCGGTGTCGCCGCCGGACTCGTCTCGGCGCATGTTTTGCACCTGCGGCTCCGAGGTCGTAGCTTAACGTTAGGCTCGAGAGTCGCAATCAGCGGTCTGCTGGTGATAGTACTTGCAGCCATGGACTATCGCTTCTTCTGGCCAGCGACTGCCGAAAGAGTTGGCGCGTCCGAAGTCTCTCGCCAGGAGATAACGAGTCTCTCTGCTGGAAACGCGCGAGGCTCCCAATGGACCGGTTGTTACCAATACCAAGGAAAAACGCCACTTGGCATGGGTGGCGGTTCGGGGCTGCTAAAAGTGGCACAGACCGATGGAGTCCTGAAGGTCGAGGATTGGTCTAACTCATTTCTGGGCGGGGTTGATCGCAATGGACGATTCCGCTTCGGTAACGAAATTGCCACGGGGCCGCAAACTTTGCGAACGATTTGGCAGGGCAAGTTCCATGGCAATTCGTTCGAGTTTGAGAAACGAATGACGGTGGTGAACGGCGTCAATGCACTCGGTACTGGCCCATTGACCGGCACAGGGCAGTTGATCCCGTGCCCCTGAAGTGCGGCCTAGGCCGAACGCGGTTGGCAGGAGAAGGCACGGCTGCGAGCTAAAGGGCGGCCGAGTTCGCGTCCCGCACAGCCTTCGCTGCCGACGCTAGCCCAATCCGTTCGCAATGATGTCATTAATCGTGGTCAACTCCTGTGTTGTTTGAATGTATAAGTCTGGGAGGAGCGCTTGGTGTAGAAATACGTCTAATGCGGATTGGAGAAAGCGAGGACACATGAAAACCATTCTCGTGCGAAGTGCAATATGGGTGTTGTTTCTAGTCGCTTGTCCATGCTCTGTGTGGGCTCAACAGGCAAACATCAACCGTAATGTCATTCTTCGCCGTGACCCCTCTACAGCGAGTCCAGCGCTGGCGCATCTCCCTAAGGGGGCGAGGGTGACTCTGGTAGACGCGAGTCCGGATGGTGGCTTCTATCACGTCAGGACGGAGGACGATCAGGTTGGTTGGGTCTTCGCGAAGTACGTTAGCGTTTCGCAGGCTGTGACACCGCAGCCCCCTGGCGCTATTCAACCAACACCGACCGGGTGTGACCCGAGCTTGGCTCATCACGTCTACCATGCTACGCGTCTCGTCGTGAAACAGGAGTGCATCTCTGTGACGGGAAAGATTGTGGATGCGACGGCCGGGAAACGGCCTGACGGAGTCCGAAAGGAGCAGGACGGTGACACGCATGGATGGCTCAAGGTTGATGCCGAATTTCAGAATCTCTTGAATGCCGGAAACATGAGTGATGAGGGCGGGAACCTCGTATTCGAAATTGTATGTAAGTTCCCTGTGACGCAGGTGGACGCCAAGGCGGCGTGCCAGGGCTACACAGATCAGGTCACGCTGCCTCCCGTAGGCTCTCACGTTCGCATAGTGGGAATCTACGTGCAAGACACCTTCCATGCGAAGTGGATGGAGATTCATCCCGTTACCAGCATCACAGTGGTTCCATAACCGGAAACTTGATTTCGCTTGTATGGTAATCAGGACTTGGACAAGACTTGGTTTCACACCCCTACAACCTCCGTCGGGCGGATTCTCATTCCAGTCGGTCTGACGGAGCCCGCGTTCCTTGGAGTCCGCTGGCTAAATCTGGTATGGCCCGATGGGAAAGCTAACATTTTTCTTCCGGCTTCTTCCCTATCTCGCATTTCTGTATGGCGGCACAGTCTCGATCCTCGAAGCACTTTTCCCGTCTCTTCGCGATCCTGATTTCAATCGTTGGGACATAATCGTATGGGCAACCAAAGGCTGGGCACCCGCGAGCTACTGTTTCTTTTTTCCGTAGTTATCTGAGAAGAAGTGGCCTTTATTCAAATCTTGTCGGTGCGCATCGTCGGCAATCAAGTCCCCGCACAAAAACACGAATCGTCCGTACTTGGCGGCCTCATCAAACAAGAGCCCCGGCTGTTCCATATCATCC
>CATPAM010000353.1 GCA_955651735.1 Candidatus Acidiferrales bacterium
ACCACGAATCGTCCCTATCAATCGGCGATGGACATCGAGTTCGCCCTCGGCAAAATCAAAGCGCTCACCGGCAGCAAATTCGACGCGGTCGTCGTCAACGCGCTCGATGCCGCCATCAACGCCGGCAGGTTGCGCCTCAGCGCCGTCGAAGTCCAGGTGTAGGCCTCGCCCGACTCTCCGTCACAATCTGCTACAATTTTCTGTTGCGCTCCATATGCGCGCGCGAATCGTATGATTTCTCTCTTTGGCAAACCGGAACCGACGCTGGCGGAACGCCTCAAGGCCAGCGTCAGCAAGACCAAGGTGGCGCTGTCTGAAACCGTTGATACGATTTTTCTTGGTGAGAAGAAAGTCGATCCGGTGCTGCTCAAGCAGCTCGAAACCGCGCTGATTTCGGCTGATCTCGGCGTCAGCGCTACGCGCGAAATTCTCGATGCCGTGCGCGAGAAGCTGGATCGCAACGCGCTCTCCGATGCTTCGCAGCTCAAAACTGAAATCAAGTCGCACATCGTGCGTATCCTCAACGCCTCTGCGGCCTCGAAAACGCTGCAGCCGGGCGGTGTCGCCGGCTCGTCCAACGGCAAAGGGCCGCGCGTCATCTTCATCGTCGGGGTGAACGGCGCTGGCAAAACGACCAGCATCGGCAAGCTCGCGAATCGTTTGCGCAAAGAAGGCTGGAGCGTCATTCTCTGCGCCGCCGACACTTTCCGCGCCGCCGCCGTGGAGCAGCTTGAAATCTGGGCGCAGCGCAATGGCATAGAAGTGATCAAGCAAAAGTCCGGCGCCGATCCGGCCGCCGTGGTTTACGACGCAGTCGCCGCCGCCAAAGCGCGCTCTTCCGACGTGGTCATCGTGGACACTGCCGGGCGCTTGCACACCAAGTCCAATCTCATGGCCGAGCTGGAAAAAATGAAGCGCACCGCTGCGAAGGTGATTCCCGGCGCGCCGCACGACATCTTACTCGTGCTCGACGCCACCACCGGCCAGAATGGCCTCGCGCAAGCTCGCGAGTTCACATCAACGGTCGGCGTCACCGGCATCATTCTCACCAAGCTCGACGGCACGGCCAAGGGCGGCATCGTGGTGGCGATTTCACGCGAACTCGCGCTGCCCATTCGCTTCGTCGGCACCGGCGAGCAAATCAACGACCTGGTTCCCTTCGACGCCGAAATCTACGTCAACTCGCTGTTCGACTAATTCGTGGACGCGCACGACATCCGTTTCATGGAACACGCGCTCACCCTGGCGCGCAAAGGCATCGGCCTGGCCAGCCCAAATCCGCACGTGGGCTGCGTGCTTGTCCGCGACGGCGAAATCGTTGGCGAAGGCTTTCATCAATACGAATGGCGCGACCATGCGGAAATCGTCGCGCTGAAATCCGCAGGAGAGAAGGCGCGAGGCGCGACGCTGTACGTGAATCTTGAGCCGTGCAACCACACCGGCCGTACTGGACCATGCACCGAAGCAATTATCGCCGCCGGCGTTCACCGCGTGGTTGCCGCCATGCAAGACCCCAATCCGGCGACTTCCGGCCGCGGCTTCGAGCGTCTCCGCGGCGCGAATATCGAGACGGTTTGCGGAGTGCTCGAAGACGACGCGCGTCGCCTCAACGAAGCTTTCGCCTGCTGGATTCGCGCTAAAAAACCATTCGTCACGCTGAAATCGGCGCTGACGCTGGATGGCCAGCTTGGCCTTCCTGGACAGCACACAAGCCTGCGTGGCAAACCCTTCAAGAAGGCAGACACGCACGACCGCTCAAACTGGATTACTTCAGAGGAGTCGCGCGCGCAGGTGCATGGAATGCGCCATGCCTCCGACGCGCTGCTTACCGGAGTCGGAACGGTGCGGATTGACGATCCGCTGCTGACCGATCGTAGCGGACTTCCCCGGCGCCGCCGCCTGCTGCGGGTTGTTCTTGATTACAGCCTGGCCCTCTCCGCACGGAGCCGCTTGGTGCAAACGGCTGATGACGACCTCTTAGTCTTTACCGGCCAGGCCATCAACTCCTGGAATGCTCGCGCGCTGCAAAGAGCCGGCGTCGAAGTCCTCCAAGCTACTTCACGGAATCGCCGCCTCGATCTCGATAACGTGCTAGCCGAGCTGGGCCGACGCGACATTCTCAGCGTGCTCCTCGAAGCCGGCCCGACGCTCAATGGCGCCGCACTCGGCGCTGGCATCGTGCACAAGCTGGCGCTGTTCTATGCGCCGAGGATCGCCGGCGACAATCGCGTTCCCTTCGCCATCGCTCCCGAACTCAAGCTCCCGCCTCTTCGCGACATGCGCACGCAGCAATTCGGCCCGGACATAGCAATCGAAGCCTATCTGCGAGACGTCTATCGCGAATGAAACTGTGGGACGGCCATTTCTGGCTGTCCACTGCGATTTCGCGCCCGAGATGCTATTCTCGGATATCAATGTTCACCGGAATTATCGAGCACCTCGGCACGATCGAGTCTCTCTCGCTGCAACCAGGCGGCGGCCGCGTTACGATTCAGGCGCCAACGCTGGCATCAAAGCTGGCCACCTCCAATAGCATCGCGGTGAACGGCTGCTGCCTCACCATCGTCTCCGCTGAAAAAGATCGCTTCTCCGCTGATCTGTCGGGTGAAACGATTCGCAGGACTTCATTCGGGTCGAACAGCAGCTCGCTAAAGAAGGGCTCGCACGTAAATCTCGAGCAGCCGCTGACCGCCGGAAAGGAATTCGGCGGCCACTTTGTGCTGGGTCATGTCGATAGAACCGGGCAGGTCGCGCATCTGCGGCACGAAGGCGAAAGTTGGTGGTACGGAGTGCAAGTGCCGGACCAATTCGCGCGCTACATCGTGCCGAAAGGCTCGATCACTATCGACGGCATCAGCCTAACGGTGGCCAACTGGCATGACGGCATCGCGGAAATCGCGGTCATCCCCTATACCTATGAGCACACCAACATCCGCGACAGAAAACTTGGCGACGCGGTCAATCTCGAAGGCGACATCCTCGGGAAATACGTCGAGCGCTACCTGGAAGCACGCGGCTCGGCTACGACCACAAAGATTTCGCTCGCCGAGCTCAGCGAACAGGGCTTCTAGCCCGCGGCGCGCGCCGCTTCTTTCTTCTTGGCCTGCACGCCTTGATAGTACAGCGTCAACCCAAGCGAAATCGCAGCCAGCGTAGAACCTACGACCTTGATGAGGAACAGGGCTCGATTCGCGGAATCGCCCGGCGGAAGGATCGAAACAATGATGGAAAGAAGGGTCACAGCAAAAGCGATGCCGCTCGCAATCCACACACCTGGCTTTCCGCCCGGAATCAGCACGGCGTGCGGATTTTCCAGGCGGTCCTTGCGACTGGCCAGCTTGATAGCCGCGGCGTACATGTAAAGAAACGGAATGAAGTAAAGGATGATGGCGACGTCGACCAAGCCTTGATACGCGCCGCGCGTCGTTTCGCTTACCTGGCTGAGCAGCAGAATCAGGCCGGAAGCCACGGCCTGCACAATGATCGAAACATACGGCGTCTTCCAGCGCGGATGAATTTTGCCGAAGGCCTTCGGGAGATACTGGTCGATGCCCACAACGAAGGGCACGCGTGCGATTCCTGCCACGGTGCTGCCGACGCCGCCCGCATTTCCTATGGTGACGAGAATCGCCGCAAGAATGCCAACGAAACCAATCTTCAGTGCGATGGCTCCCACCGTAATGGCGTGAAACACGCCGGAGGTCGCGGAAACATCCGGCGCGGGCACCAGCACCAGCACTGCAACCGTACCGGCGATATACATCAATGCGATCAGCGCACCGGCCGCGAACACCGCGCGCGGCAGCGTGCGCCGGGGATCGCGAATCTCGGCGCTCATCGCGGAAACCAGCTCCAGGCCGGTGAATGCAAAGGCAATCTGCGACCAGAAATTCACGGTGTCCCAATCCCAGTGCGGCAGCATGTTCGAGACTGTAAAATGTGTAACTGATCCTTGCCGCAGCCACAGCATTCCTGCAAGGCTGACGAGAATCAGCAAGGGCGCATAGGTGGAAGCGCCGCCGACATTCTGCAACCACTTACCGACATTCAGTCCAATGACATTCAGGATGACCGCAACGAATAGGTATCCCAGCGAAACCACCAGCAAGAAGGTGCGATCCTGCGCCAGCGTCCCGCCGCCTTCGCCGATGATGTAGGCGCTCATCGCCGCGCTGGCCAGCAGCAGCCCCGGAAAATAAAAGACCGTGTAGATCCAATAATTCCAACCGGCCACAAAGCCATGAAAATCTCCGAAAGCTTCCTTGGCCCAAACGTACAACCCGCCTTCTTCCGGAAACCGCGAGGAGAGCTCGTTGATTACCATCCCCGTTGGCACAAAAAAGAAGACAGCCGCGATCACCCACAAACTGATCGACGACGTGCCATTGTGCGCCGCTGCTGCGATCCATCGCGGCCCCAACACGGTGGCGATGTTGAACAGCAGCACATCCCAGAAGCCCATCTCCTTGCGCAATTGCGCAATGGGATTGGCAGCGTTCGCCGTTCCCGCTCGAGGCACATCCGAGCCTTGCTGGCTCACAGAGTTACGTCCAGCTCGGGGATGAGTTCGTCTTGCTTGAGGAAATTTTGCAGGAATCGGTCGTTGGAATTCTCAAAATCAGGCCAGGATCCGAAGAAGGTGACCGTGCCGTCCTGCAAGAAGACCACGGTGTCGGCGAGGCGTTTGGCCAGGTGCGTGTCGTGGGTCACCACAATGGAAGTTTTGTGAAACGCATTTTTCAAACGCAAAATCAGGCTGCCCATGTGCCCGGCCATGATGGGATCGACCATGGTGGTCGGCTCGTCATACAGAATCGCCTCTGGATTTTGTGCCAGTGCGCGCGCGATGGCCACGGCTCGGCGCATGCCGGTCGATAGTTGGCCGGGCAGTTTGTCCAGAACCTGGTCGACTTCCAGCAAATGCGCCAGCTTGTCCACGTTGGCATCGATGTCGTCGGCGGCCAGACCCGGCTGGCCATCCATGGGAAAGGCGATGTTGTCGGCGACGGTCAGCGAATCGAAAAGCGCGCCGGATTGAAACACCATGGTGACCTTGCGGCGAATCTCGGCAAACTGTTTCTCGCTGAAATCGGTGACATCCTGGCCATCAATGAAAATCCGCCCGGAGTCCGGCTTGAGAAATCCCATGATGTGTTTCAACGAAACGGACTTGCCCACACCGCTGCGCCCCATAATCACGCAGGTTTCTCCGCGTTTCACGGTGAAGCTCACGTTATCCAGCACCGGCCGCCCGTCAAAGCCTTTGCAGACGGCGCGAAATTCGAAATAGTGCGGGAACTCGCTACTCGCGAGCGGTGTATCGACGCTGATAAGAATCTCGCTCACGCGCGCTGCGCCTCCAAGATGCGCCTGGCCTCGTCGTAATCCGCGGCCGTATTCATGTTCCAGAAGAGCCGGCCCGCTGTATCAAATCGCTTCCAGTCCGCTTCGTCAACAACTTCCATGCGCAGATGCTTCATGGCTTCGGTAATTTTACGCGTGCCGCCTTCAAATGTTCGCTGCAGCTTAGGTGCCGCGCTCGTCCGCCAGCAGGCGCACAATGGCTCGAGGCCTTGCGCGGATCGCGGTGCTACGACCTCCGCGCTGCTCGCCTGGGCCCGCTCCGCGAGATACGTCAGCCATTCCCGCGTAAGAAACGGCATGTCGCATCCGACAATCAAATTCCACTCGGCCCTGCTGCCGATTTCTTCGGTGGTCTGCAGCGCGGTGATGATTCCGGCCAGCGGACCTTGGCCCTCCCAGCGATCCCCTATGCTGGTAACGCCAAGGGCCGCATATCTGTGCGCAGCCGCAATCACCTTGACTTCTTTCGCGACATTGCTCAGCAGCGACCGCATCCGCAAAAGCATCGGCGCTCCGCCAATCTCGACCAGTGCTTTGTCGCGCCCAAAGCGCGTGCTCCCGCCGCCCGCCAACACATAACCCAACACCAAATTCGTTTCCGCGC
>CATPAM010000354.1 GCA_955651735.1 Candidatus Acidiferrales bacterium
CGCCGTCACTTCGATGTCCCGAGGCTATCACGAGGACGGCCCAAATTGTCCGGCCTCGATGTTGTGCGTATTCCGGGCCATGTGAATAAGCGTTCCGGGAAATTGTGAATACGGATTCCGGGGCGATGTGAATACGGATTCCGGCGGGATGTGGAACGCAAATTGGCCCGGCCCGGAATCGTTATTCACATCCCCGGAATGGAATTCTGAAGAAACCCTAATCGAAGCAGGCGCCGCTGGACACCAGCGGGGCGAAGTCGACTCCACTGACAGGTGGAGGAGACTTCGTGCCCCAGGAAAAGGTATCCATGCGGAAAGTAAAAGAGGTCCTACGCCTGCGATTCGGTCTGAGGCTGCAACAGAATCAGATCGCCCGCAGTTGTTCCATCGGTCAAGCGACCGTTCATCGTTATTTAGAAAAGGCTGCCGCGGCTGGGTTGAGCTGGCCGCTGCCGGAAGATCTGGATGATCACCGGTTGGAGGAACTGTTGTTCCCGGCGGCAGTCGGGCGGCCCAGCCAGACCACACGGTCCTTGCCGGACTTTGCCGAGGTCCGCCGTCAGTTGCAGGCGCATAAGCACCTGACCCTGCAACTGGTCTGGGAGGAATACCGCGAAACGCAGCCGGACGGGTACGGCTACAGTCGCTTCTGCGAGTTGTATAAGCGCTGGAGTCGAAATCAAGATGTCGTGCTGCGCCAGGAGCACCGCGCCGGCGAGAAGCTGTTCGTAGACTGGGCGGGCGACACGATTCCCCTCTATGATCGACGAACCGGCGAAGTCACGCCGGCTTCCTTGTTCGTCGCCGTTCTCGGGGCCAGCACCTACACGTTTGCACGGGCCACGCTGAGCCAAGACTTGGGCAACTGGGTGGAGTGCCACGTGGCCGCCTTCGAATACTGTCAGGGTTCGCCTCGCCTCATTGTTCCAGACAACCCGCGTACCGGTGTGGACCGCGCCTGCCGCTACGAGCCTGACCTGAACCGCACCTATCAAGAGATGGCGGCGCACTATGGCGTGGCCGTCCTGCCAGCCCGGCCGAGAAAACCTCGGGACAAGGCCAAGGTAGAGAATGCAGTTTTACTAGCCGAGCGCTGGGTGATCGCCGCTCTCCGCCATCGGAAGTTTCACGCTTTACCAGAACTGAATGAAGCGATCGCCGAGTTGCTGGAGAAGCTCAACCAGCGGCCGTTCCGGAAACGCGAGGGGTCGCGTGCCAGTCTGTTTGCCGAACTCGATCGCCCGGCCTTGCAGCTCCTGCCTGTCGAGCGCTATGTACTGGCCCATTGGAAGACCGTCCGCGCCTCGATCGATTACCACGTTGAAGTGGACCGCCACTACTACAGCGTCCCGTACCAACTGGCTGGCCAAAAGCTGGAAGCTCGTTTCACCGCCGCGACGGTGGAGATCTTCCATGGCGGCAAACGTATAGCTTCCCACGCTCGCAACAGCCACGCCTACCGGCACACCACGGTCTCCGCACACATGCCCAAGAGCCACCAGGCGCATCTGGAGTGGACACCCTCACGGTTGATTCACTGGGCCGAGGGGATCGGTGCGGCTACCGCTCAAGTAGTCCGCACCATCATGGAACGGAAACCACACCCTGAAATGGGTTACCGGGCTTGCCTGGGCATTCTGCGGCTGGAAAAGATCTACTCTCGATCACGGCTGGAGGCCGCCAGCCAGCGGGCCGTCCAACTCCAGACGTGTTCTTACCAGAGCCTGAAGTCCATGCTGAAACGCTCGCTCGACCGCCAACTCCTGCTCGATGAGGGGACCGCTCAACCCGGCCCCCAACATGAAAATCTACGCGGACCGCATTACTATGATCCGCCCTCCAGGCTGGTGCAGTAGCCCCGGCTCTCAAAAAGGAATCCGCATGTTGAACCAGCAAACGATTGAAAAACTCCACGCCATGAAACTTCACGGAATGGCCGATGCCTTCCACACTCAACTGGAAACCACTGATGCCGGCCAGCTCAGCTTCGAAGAACGCTTTGCCCTGCTGGTGGATCAGCAGTGGCTATGGAAAGAGAACCGGGCCTTGGCTCGGCGGCTACGATTCGCCCACCTGAAAGAACGCGGCGTCATCGAGGATATCGATTACCAGCACCCGCGCGGGCTGGATCGCAAACTGATGCGCACGCTGGCCACTAGCGAATGGGTCCGTCAGCACCATAATCTCCTGTTGCTCGGCCCCACCGGCATCGGGAAAAGCTGGCTAGGGTGTGCATTGGCCCAAAAAGCATGCCGTGATGGCTTCTCGGTCCTGCACAAGCGGGCCTCGGAACTGTTCCGCGAGTTAGCGGTAGCGCATGCCGACGGCAGTATCGGCCGCCTTCTGGTCAGGCTCTCCAGGACCGATGTTCTATTGCTGGACGACTTCGCCATGGCGCCATTGAAAGACGCCGAGCGCCGCGACTTCCTGGAGATCTGTGATGACCGCTATCAGCGCCGCTCCCTCATCTTGACTACGCAAATTCCGCTGGCACACTGGCACGAACAGATCGGGGACCCGACCGTTGCCGACAGCATTCTGGACCGCCTGGTGCACAACGCCCACCGGATCGAACTCAAAGGCGAATCCATGCGCAAGAAAAAGCGCAAGCCAGGTGAGGAGGACCCGCAGTGAATACCGGAAACATCCGCTGTGGCCGCGGCCGACTGGCCCCCTTTCCCTTCACCTCCATGTTCCAGAACGGTCCTCGCCGTCAAGGGTTCGCTCCGGAGAATCTTTTCAAACCCGGAAAAGATTCTCCTCCGCCGCGCACAAACCGCGCGCCCTTGCC
>CATPAM010000355.1 GCA_955651735.1 Candidatus Acidiferrales bacterium
CGAGGTCTTGGCGTCCGAGCGCGCTCAAGGCAAAGCCCAGATGTCCAACGTCTCCACTTCCGTGACGGCAGGTGGCTCAAACTTCAGCGTGGCGACGGGGGAAAATACTCCGCTGGGCCAGGCCACGCGCCAGGCGCTGCAAGGAACCGTCGCCGCAATCGTGGCCGGAATGCAGAAAGCGCGTTGGTCAGCCCACGTGATCGATTTCCGCAACGGCATGCTCTACGTCAACGCGGGGTCAGAGATGGGCATACAGCCCGGCATGGAGCTCGCTGTATTCCGTCCCCAGGAAGCCCTGGTTGATCCCGACACAGGAAAATCGATCGGCACTCCAGACGAAAAGATCGGCACGGTTGTTGTGGATTCCGTTCAGGAAAAATATTGTGTCGCAAAAATCTCGTCCGGCACCGACATGAAACGCGGTGACGTGGTTCGTTTCAAAGACGATGGCCAGCAACCCTAGGCACTGGAGCCGTCTTGAAATCAATTCCCGCAATTCAGCAACCGCGCTCTAGACCCGAACGAAAGGACCCGTCGCAGCTCAACGCCCACGTGACATGACGGAGTTGACCTGAAAACTGAAAAGGAAGGTCGCAAATGACGCAAAAAATGATTCATCTCGGAAGCGTGCTGGTGGTTGTGGTGCTGCTAGCGGCGTTGGCGCCCGCGGCGAGGGCTCAGGCACCTCCGTGCTGTTCGATCACGGCGATCGATGCGCGCATGGGCATCGTCTCCGCAAAAGTGAACGCGAGCGGGGCGGCGTTTCAGTTCAGAGTCGCGGATTCGAAGCTCCTGGTTGGCCTTCACGTCGGCCAGGCCGTCTACGCGAATTTCACGACCAAACAAGCTTCGCTCGACGGCAAGACGATGTGCTGCGAGATTACCAGCCCTCCGCAAGCTCCCGCCCCTCCGGCTGCCCCGGTAACAGCGCCGAAGCCTGTCGCGCCGCCTTCTGCCAGCGCTCCTGTTGCCAAACCCGCTTCCGGGGCGCCGTCCGCTGCTGCTCCGCCAGCGACATCAACGCTTCCAGCGTCACATGTGGCAGTGCCGTCGCAAACCATCGCACAGATCAAGCCTCTGCCAACAATGTCCTACGGGACTCCCCACCCCATCACACTTCAGGAGGCACCAGTTCTGGGATTACGTGGCCCGAGATCGCAACAGCGCAGCGTCGGTGGCGTAACCGTCGCTCACGTTCGCGGAGTCGATGGCTTGGAGCAGGTCCAAGGCGTTCCGAACGGGGTCAAGAACCTTCTGGCGATCCATGTCAGAACATTGCCGGCGGGTGAGTCCGACCATTACATCATCAATGTTGCGCAAGCTCAGGATTGGATAAAGACTCATCCCATACCCGACAATGTAAAAGCGACAGACGTCAACACTGGCGATGGTCACAGCGGATGCAACGCCGTCTCGTGGCATTGCGCGGAAGAGTCGGCCAAACACGCGGAAGACGAAGCCTCCAGGCAAGCGAACATGATCCGTACTCAAGCCCAGGCTGACTGGAAGCACTTCGGCGGCCAGCTGACTCAGGCGTGGCATGAACTGGAGAGTTGCCTGGCGGATAATACTCTGCATCTGGATAACATCCCCGTTCAGTTCTCCATCGACCCGCAGATGAACATCGACGCGCAGAAACAGGGAAAGACGAAGGATGGTTCCGCTTCGGGAAGTATCACCGGAACTCTGGGCCTCGGAACCCAGGTGGACAGTAACCTGAAGGCGAGCTTGGACGTTTTCTATATTCCCTGCCTGCCCTTCGTGGTCCGCCCGAAATCCATGGGCGCCGTGGGAACTTTGGGTGTGACACCCAAGCTCACCGCATCATTGAATGCGAATGGCAAATTCGACAAGACGTTCGATATCCCCCCGACCGGCGATCCGCACATACCTATCCAAGCGATCCCCATCGTTATTGCCGGTGTTCCGGTGGCGGAGCTGGATATCAGTGTCCATTTCGAGGGAAATATTGAGGTCGGCGGTCAGGGCCAATTGACGGCAAGCTTCGAGGTGGATGACCCGCATCAATTTACCGTTGATTTTATTTGCAGCGGGCACGGCTGTGGCAAGGGTTTGGGAAGGGAACCCACGGTTAATCAACAGCCCCCAACAACAACGGAGACCTACAAACTCGCCGGGAACGCGTTTGTGCAGCCGGATATTTACGTCGCCCTCGAGATGAATTTCGATTACGACGCTGCTACCGTGAGGATCGGTCCTCAACCGTATCTGCGGGCCCAGGTCTATGGCTGCGAAACCGGAACAACGACGACGACGGAGTCACACGCTTTAGTCTCCGATTTGGACTGGGGAATGATCCTGCGCACCGAATTTTTGGTGGGCGGAACCAAGGAGGGCCAGGGGTGGAATCCTGTTCTCGTGGGGAATAGACACCTCTGGTTCAAGGACCTGTGGCCGGGCGGATCCAACGCCTTGATTCCGACTATAACTGGACCGGCCCAGGCCAATGTCGGGAAGCTCGCGGTCTACAACATAAGAATGCCCGCATGCTACCCCTTCGCCGACCAGGTGAAATACTCTGTCGCCTGGACCGGCGGTACCACGGGTTCCTCAAACGGTACCCCCGCTAGGGCAGCGGTGGGCGCCGCGACGGCATCACTTTCCAGGACGGGTAATGCACCGGCCGGCAGCAGTGCTTCCTCACCGTGCAGCTTGCCGGCTGGTTGCCAGAACGATCCTTTGAAAAACTATGCGCTGAATTTTGTCTGGCCAGACGCGGGTACGTACTCCCTGACGGTCACAGCCACAGGTGACACGCCGCATCATCGAGAGTTCAAGCCGCCGTCGACCGCGACAGCGGGCGTAACAGTCAAGTAATAATAGTGGCGCAGCCGGCCGCACCATTAAGAGCGAACGCTGCTCATAAGGAGGAACAATGTTGTGTCGCGAACGCGGAACTGAAAATGCGCGGTCAGGGGAAGGGTAGGACCTCCGAGGCTGGACACAGCCAATGGGCACGCTCCAGAGACTCGAGAATTCAGGCGCTCTGGCCAGAGTGGGACCTCTTGCATGGGATCTTTTAATGCAGTAGACGATCGGAAAGACGAGCATTGGCGTGCCAGCCATGAGTGGCTGCTCGCGCTAGAAGCTCTGAGTCGTGCGGCCCCTGAGCGCGCCCGACCAGGCATATTTCACGGCGTATTTTGCCGCTGCCGTCCCAAATGATGAGTTCGAGTTTCAAATATTTTAAATGATCAGGGATTGGTATTATTTCAAATCAAATGTTAGGTTCGGCAGCGATCTCTCCCGGTGCAACTCCATCC
>CATPAM010000356.1 GCA_955651735.1 Candidatus Acidiferrales bacterium
CAGCTCCAGGAAGCCTACGACGTACTGTCCGATACGAAAAAACGGCAGATGTACGACCAGCACGGCTTCTACAGCGACAATTTCCATCCAGGGGCCGCGCCGCCCGGCGGCGGGGGCGATGACGAAGCCGCGGTGAATTTCGATTTCGGGGGATTCGACTTTGGCGGCTCGGGAGGCGAAGGTGCCGGCGCAGGCAGTTTCCGCGATCTTTTCAGCCAATTCTTTCGAAGTGGCGGTGGCCGCGGGGGCGCCGTGGAGCCGCAGCAGGAAGCCGGCGGCGACCTGGAATACCAGATCGAAATTGATTTTTGGGATGCCGTCCGCGGCGGGGTAAAGAAGCTGCAGATTACGCGGCTCGATACCTGCGAAACCTGCCACGGCACGGGCGCGATCGGATCTCCGCAAATCTGCCCGGTTTGCAACGGCAGCGGAACCGTCCAGCAGGCCGCCGGCAAGATGCGTTTCAACGTTCCTTGCACGCGCTGCGGCGGCACCGGAAAGATTCGCACGCCATGCAAGACCTGCGGCGGGGAAGGGCGCGTGCGCCGCACGGAAACCATCGACGTGAGGATTCCGCCGGGACTGGCCAACGGCGCGCGCTTGCGTGTTCCGGGTAAAGGCAACTCGGGAACGATGGGTGCGCCGCCGGGCGATCTGTATTTGCGCGTGGAGGTACGGCCGCATCCCTTCTTCGAGCGCCGCGGCAACGACATCTACACAAAAGTGCCGGTCACGGTAAGCGAGGCAACGCTAGGGGCGAAAATCGAAGTGCCTACGATCGACGGCCGCTCGTTGGTGAGGATTCCGCCGGGGACTAATAGCGGCAGTACGCTGAGGCTGCGTGAGAAAGGCATGCCTACCGCGCGTAACGGCTCACGGGGCGATCAGTACGTGGAAATCCAAGTGATCGTGCCCAAGCCAACCGACGAGCGCGTACGAAAATTAATGAAAGAGCTCGAAGCGGTTGAGCCTGCCGATCCGCGGAAGGACCTGTTCAGCAAGGCTGGCGTGTAACCATGGCGGCGCGAACAAAAAAAAGGGCCAAGGCCGGGTATATGATCAGCGCCGTGGCCGAGCTTTACAAACTGCATCCCCAGACGCTGCGGCTGTATGAACGCGTCGGTTTGCTGAAGCCCTCGCGTTCGCAAGGCAACACGCGTCTTTACAGCGACCGCGATCTGGAGCGCCTGGACGTCATCTTGACGCTGGCTCGCGATATGGGTGTGAACCTCGCGGGCATCGAAATCATTCTCAACATGCGCGAGAAGATGATCGAGATGGAGCGCCAGATGGAACAGTTCGCGCACGTGGTGCAGCAGGAGTTGTCTCGCGTGGCCTCGCGAAATGAAGAGCGGCCACAGCGTCATGCTATCGTGCGCACCAACCCGCGAGTGGTTCGAGTTCCGATAAGAGAAGGCTAGCAGGCGCGAGGGCCTGATTGCAAAAAGCGCCAGCAAGATGCCCTGCGCGGCTCAGGACAAGCTGGCGTTACACGGCGTCGTCGCTAGAAGGCCTTCCACAGTTTTCCCAACGCGTGCGGCTTGCCGCCAGGTGCGCGCGCTCGTATGCTTTGTTTTGAGTTCGCTGGTTCTAAGTGTGTGGCAAAAGGCGAGGCCCTCAGCGCCCCGCCTACGGCAGGCAGGCTAAAGCCCTTGTTGACTTGGCGTCAGTTACGGCACGGCTGAAGCCCTGCCCTGACGACAAAACAAGCGATGCCACACCATCCGTAAGCCCGGCGCCTACATATGGCCCTTGAAAATTGCTCATTGTGCAGAGGAACCGGATGGAAGCTGGTGCCGCGAACTGACGGCACCCGAGGCAGCGTAGCCGTGGCCTGCGATTGCGGCATGGAGGAACGTGCCACGCGTGTCATGGAGCGCGCGCGCATCCCCAAACGCTACGAGCACTGCGATTTCGAAAGTTATGTCACGGACCTCACCGACGGCAAGACCTGGACCGCCCAGCACTCCCAATCGTTGAAGCAAGCGAATCTTCTGACCCAGGCATTCGTGCGCGACTATCCGGGTTCCGCGGAAAAGGGCCTGTTGTTGATGGGCCCGTCCGGCGTCGGGAAAACTCATCTGGCCGTCGCATCTCTGAAGGAGCTGATTCGGCGCGGACACGCCGGGCTGTTCTGCGATTACCGCGAGCTGCTGAAGGAAATCCAGGCCAGCTACAACCCGGCAAGCGAATCCACGGAGATGCGTATTCTCGAACCGATTCGCAACGTCGAAGTTTTGGTGCTGGACGACCTGGGCGCCAGCAAGCCTTCGGCTTGGGTTCTGGACATCATCGCGCTAGTGCTGAACGCACGGTACAACGACCGGCGCGTCACGCTCCTGACCACGAACTACTTTGATGAAGCGCCAAACGCCGAACCTGCGCCGCGTTTGCCAGGAGGCCAGCGTGTTGCTGTTCGCGAAGACGCCCTGGCGGATCGCATCGGCGCCCGCATGCGCTCGCGCCTTTATGAAATGTGCCGTACCGTCGAAGTCTTCGCCCCGGACTTTCGCCGCGAAGTCCGCCAAACCGGCCGCGCACGAGCATAAAGTCACGGCAAGTTCCCTCGCGATTCATTGACACGAGGCGAAGGCGGCGCGTATCATTTTGACGTTGCAGCGTTTTGAACGCCCGCAGCATCATTGTCCTCGGTGACCGCTCAGCGGTTAACCTCCTTGCACAAACCCCTATTGGGCCATCGCAAGGAATTTTATCGACATAAGGAAGCCATCTCCCGGAGGCCATCAACCATGTGTCCTGACCATGACAACCCGTCAACCGCGGCGGCCGCCGCTCCTGCACAAGATTCCGAATCAGAAAACGCGAAGAACGGCGGAAATCCTGCAAACGCTGGCGCCAGTGAAGTCGTAGCCGACGTGAGCGCGGCTCAGGACCAAGGTACGGCTGCTCCCGTTGCGCAGGCTGATAGCGATCCGCGCCCAGAGCATAGCTCTGCGCCGGCGCCGCAAGCCGAAACGCAGGAGACGCACGCCAAGGAGGCCGCAGCTCCCGTCGATGCCGAGGCTGCCGCTGCCGCCGAAGAAGCCGCTGGCTCCGAAGAGATGAGCAAGTTGATGGAGCAGTACGGCGAGCCGACGGAAACCGCCTCGCAAAACGAAATTATTGAAGTAAAGGTTGTGGCCTACACCGAACAAGGCGTGGTCGTCGACCTCGGACAAAAAACGGAAGGCCTGATCCCCGCGGTGGAGTTTTCCGAAAGCGACATCCCGCGCCCGGAACCCAATGCCACCATTGAAGTGCAGCGCACCGGCGAACACAAAGAAGGCTACCTCATCGTCTCGTACCAAAAGGTGCTGCGCCGCCGCACCTGGGAGCGCATCGACGCTGCTTTCAAAGCCAAGGATACCGTCACCGGCAAAGTAGTCGACCGCATCAAGGGCGGGCTGGTGGTCGACGTCGGGGTGCGCGCGTTTCTTCCCGGCTCACAATTCGATTTACGCCCGACGCAAAACCTCGACAACCTTCTCGGCCAGGAAATTCAGGTTCGCATCACCAAGCTCAATCGCCGCCGCGGCAACGTAGTGGTCAGCCGCCGCGCGCTGCTGGAAGAAGAGCTGCACGCCAAGCGTGCCGCATTAATGGAAACGCTGACCGAAGGGCAGGTTGTGCACGGGCACGTGAAGAACGTGACCGAGTACGGCGCTTTCGTGGACCTCGGTGGAATCGACGGCTTGCTGCACCTCACGGACCTGAGTTGGGGCCGCGTCAAGCATCCTTCCGACATCGTAAAGCCGGAGCAGGAGCTGGACGTCATCATCCTCAAGTTCGACAAGGAAAAGCAGCGCGTCTCGCTCGGACTGAAGCAACTGCAGCCCGATCCGTGGGTGAACGCCGCCGGAAAATATCCGGCAGGCGGCAAGGTCAGAGGCAAAATCGTCGGCGTGGTGGACTACGGCGTTTTCGTGGAGCTCGAGCAAGGCATCGAAGGCCTGGTGCACGTTTCGGAAATGAGCTGGAACAAGAAGGTCACGCATCCTTCCAAGATCGCGAAGGTCGGCGAAGAAGTCGATGTGGTCGTGCTGGACATCAAGCCCAGCGACCGCCGCGTTTCTCTGGGGATCAAGCAGGCGCTCCCCGATCCATGGCTGCAACTCGCGGACAAGTATCCCGTGGGCACGGTCGTGACC
>CATPAM010000357.1 GCA_955651735.1 Candidatus Acidiferrales bacterium
CCCCTACAACTGCCCGCAGTGCGGCTCGCTGGTGGGCGCGCGCTTCAACTTCTGCCCCAACTGCAAATGCAACCTGCACCCGGCGTGCCCGCAGTGCAAGCGCGAAGTGGCGGAAACCGACAAGTATTGCGCCTATTGCGGGTATGACCTGGAACCAGCGAAAACCTCCGAATCTAGGGACCTGCCCGGCGTGCCAGGGTGAGCCAGGCGCCGAGCGCAGCGAACTTTTCGTCCTGGCTCCACGGTGGACCGAGGGATTTTCCGAATGCAGTGACGCGCTGCTTGAGCGCAGCGGGTTGTACGTCGAATGCCTTCGAGGCCATTGCGAAAAGCTCCTTTTCCCGGATGCCTTGCACCGGCAAATGGAAGCGAGCGCAAGCGGTACGCAAACTGTCGCGAAAAAGCTCGCCGTCGGCGGTGTGTATCAACGCGTGGGAAGCCAGGATTTGTTCCAGCGCAGGAAGAGCGCGGCCAGAAGCCAACAGCAGAGCTCCGCACACAAGTTTGAAGTCACCCTCCGCCAAATCCGTCTGCAAAGAACGCAGAGCAGATAACGCCAGCCGCTTCGCTTCCATTTGAACACCGCGAATGAACTTTGTCGCATCTTGGCGCGCCATTTTTTCCGCGGTGTGGTAAGGCTGGCGGAAGGTATAGCTAAAGATTTTGACCAGCTGGATTTTTCTGCGGTCGACCACCACCGGTGCATCCAAAGGTCCGCACAGCACAACAGCAGCGGCCCAACCGGAATGCACGCGAAACCCAAGCGCAGCGGTCTGCACAGCACCCTCCGAGCGACTATTCTGAAGCATAAGAATAGCTTTGAGAAGAACTGGAGGAACGAATCAGATCTGTGATCTCGCCCAACAGTTAGCCTGGTGGAGACGCTTCAATAACCTCGCGGACGATTTCGCGGGCATGAGATTCGTCCGCAGGCCTTACGAAGACTCTTAAAAGCTCGCCTTCCTTCTCCAATCGGCAATGAATCTTGTTCTCATTCAACGAGGCGGTCAGCATCTCCTGCAAGGAAGGATCATCGCCGGACCAGACTACAGCGATACGCTCGTCCGGAAAACTATCTGAGGGATCGCCGGCTGAGGGCGGCCCGGGAATCGCCTCATCAATCGGCGGTGAAAGGCTGGCTGGGAGCTTGCGAGCGCTCCGATAAGTATCAGGTACCAGCGGCGGGGCGGTCAGGGATTGAACGGCGTCGGGATCGGAAGCATCGAGATCAAAGGCCTCTTTGATGGCACGCTCGGCTCGTTCGTACAGGGAAAACGGGACAGCGATTTGGAAAGCAGGGTAGTTGTTGAGGTTGAAGAGGTGATCCTGTCGCCGGATCGTCTTGTGAGCAACGCCGGCGGAATCGAGAATAGAAGTCAGCTCCGAGTGTAAGCGAGCATCGTCTCCCTGCCAGAAAGCGCAGAATGGGTCCTTGTTCGGATCCCCTGGTGTTGAGGCAGGAGGGGGCACAGCGAGCAGCGCACTGGTGTCATATTGCGGGACGAGAGGAACGTCACAGTCGGCGCAAATAGTAAAGCCTTGGCGATATTCAGCATGGCATTGCGGACAAATCATCGGCGCGCTCAGTAGCGCTCGACGGCGAGGGCTACGGCGTTGCCGCCGCCGAGGCAGAGGGCGGCGATGCCGCGCTTGAGGTTGCGGCGCTGCAGTTCGTACAGCAGCGTGACCAGGATGCGCGCGCCGCTGGCGCCGATGGGATGGCCGAGGGCCACCGCGCCGCCGTTCACGTTTACCCTTTCGGGATTAAGCCTAAGCTGGCGCGTGACCGCGATGGCCGCTACGGCGAACGCTTCGTTGAGCTCGACGAGGTCGACGTCCGTGTCGCGGTCCCAGCCAGTCTTGCCCAGCAATTTTTCCACGGCTTCGACCGGCGCCATCATCACCCATTTCGGTTCCACGCCGCTGACTGCTTGCGCCACAATGCGCGCCATCGGCTGCTTGCCGAGCCGCGCCGCGTTGCGCTCGCTGGTGACAATCAAGGCGGCGGCGCCGTCGTTCGTGCCCGGGGCGTTGCCGGCCGTCACGGTGCCGTCCTTCTTAAATGCCGGCCGCAGCTTGCTCAAGGCTTCGAGCGATGCATCTTCACGCGGCGACTCGTCGTACTTGATGACTACGGGATCGCCTTTCTTCTGCGGAATCTCGATTGGCACAATCTGCGATTCAATGAAGCAGGATTTTCGAGCGCGGACGGCGCGCTGATGACTCTCCAAAGAAAATTGATCCTGCTCCTGCCGCGTAATGCCGTATTTTTCCGCCACGAGTTCGGCGGTGATGCCCATGTGAAAATCGTTGTATACGTCCCACAACCCATCGCGCACCATCGAGTCAACGACTTCCGCATTCCCGTACCGGTAACCCGTGCGCGCGCCCGGCAACAAATAAGGACAGTTCGACATCGACTCCATGCCCCCCGCGACCACGATTTCGGTTTCGCCCAGCATGATGCCCTGCGCCGCGAGGCCCACTGCCTTCAAACCCGACCCGCAAACTTTATTGATGGTCATGGCCGCAACGCGCACATCGAGCCCCGCGCCCAGGCCCGCCTGCCTCGCGGGATTTTGCCCGAGCCCCGCTTGCACGACATTGCCCATGATGATTTCATCCACCGCTTTCGGTTCAATGCCTGCGCGGCGCACTGCTTCGGCGACGGCCTTCGCACCAAGCCCGGTCGCGGAGAGTGGCGCAAGTCCTCCTTGAAATTTTCCGACGGGCGTACGAACAGCGCTGAGAATGACGGCTTGATCCACGGTTGTTCTCCCGAACATGAAAGTAACGGGGTGCGCCACCGCGGCGGTGGCATCGCCATGGCCCAGTATAGGAG
>CATPAM010000358.1 GCA_955651735.1 Candidatus Acidiferrales bacterium
ATGGGTGTGGCTTGAATGAACGCACGGAAACGCTCGTTACTGTTTTTTTAATAGTTTTGTCGAGCTGTGAGATCTAAATAATAGATGTCGTCGGCAGCCACGATAAGGACAATTGCTGTGCCTACCGACGCCGCTGCGGTAATCACTTTTGCCGCTGCGGAAAGCCAATACACAGGCTTCCACACCGTCACAATCTCAAGAAAATGCGTCATGCCGCAGCTCACGATGAACAGCCCGAACGCCCCGAAGAAATTGGAGTAAGGCAGATCTCGACCAGCACGGCGAACCAGCCAGGCCAGAGTGCTTGAGATCGCCACGTAGGACAACCCAATCAGCAGATCCGCGATTACCGTGGTCCACAGCAACCGTGTGTTGCCTACGAAGCAGTACCAATGGGGCAAGAAATTCGTCGAGAGCAGCGCTCGGGAACTCAGCCATAAGGCGGAGGTAACGAGGGTCGTTACGAGCAATCCGAGTTTTACGGCGCGAGGCGTGAAGTCTAGATGCGAATTCGTACCGAGCGAAGCGCTGGCCGGCATGCGTAGCGCAGCCTTTCCATTGTCGCGCCTTTCAAGAACACGCAAAGCGCAACGATACTTGATTTGTTCTTGGGAGGGAGGGATTGGCAGCACTCGGCCAGTGCAGAACTTGGCACAATGCCGGGCTCGTCGGCACGCACGCGATCGAGAGGAGAAGCCGCACGCGCCAGCCGACGCTTCTAGTGTAATCCGCTTCACCCGCTTGCGTGCCAAAGTGTGCCGCAACGAACACCAGCGAGCCGCGCCGTTGTCGGGGCCCTTCAGTTCACCGCGAGGTACGAAGGGCGCGTTCCAGCGCCGCCAGGCGCTAAAGTCGGCACGCGCTCCTTGTTGGCCACCGCCCATTCGCGCCCTCGTTCCGCATTTGCTATTCTCGGCGGCGCTATGAATCCTCCCGAGAACGCTACTCAAAGCTCAGCGCTTGGAAGTGAGCGCGGCGATCTCGAACGCGCTCTCGGTCTCAAAGAAGCCGTCGCCCTGAACATGATCGAGATGGTCGGGATCGGACCTTTCGTCGTGATCCCGCTGGTCATCAAGGCCATGGGTGGTCCGCAGTGTTTGCTGGCCTGGGCCGCAGGCGCAGTGCTCGCCTTGCTCGATGGCTTTGTCTGGTCAGAACTGGGCGCTGCGATGCCGCTTGCCGGCGGTAGCTACGTTTTCCTTCGCGAGGCCTACGGCCCCGGCCGCATGGGTCGTTTGATGTCCTTTCTGTTCGTCTGGCAGACGTTGATTCAAGCTCCATTGAGCCTGGCATCTGGCGCCATCGGTTTCTCTCAATACGCTTCCTACCTCTACCCCCTTGGCAAATATGGACAGAAAGCCGTCTCGGGAGCGCTCGTAATTTTGCTCGTGATCCTGCTCTATCGCCGTATTGCTTCCATCGGGAAAATCTCTCTTTTTCTCTGGGTCGGCGTTGTCGGCACGATTCTGTGGCTTATCTGGGGCGGCGCCACGCACTTCCAGCCGCGGCTCGTTTTCACTTATGCGCCAGGGTCTTGGAATCTTTCCTGGCTATTTTTTGCTACCCTGGGTTCCGCGACTGTTAACACCATCTACACGTACTGGGGTTACTACAACATTTGCCATCTCGGAGGCGAAATCCGCGATCCCGCGCGCAATATTCCGCGCGGCATTTTCATTTCCATAATCGGCATCGCCGTTTTGTACCTCGCCATGCAGACCAGCATCCTTGGCGTGTTGCCGTGGCAGCAAGCCCAGGATTCGCCCTTTATCGTCAGCGCCTTCGTCGAAAAGCTCTACGGCTCCGGGGCCGCGCGCTTCGCCACCGCCATGGTCCTCTGGATCGCCTTCGCCTCGGTATTCTCTTCGCTGCTCGGATATTCCCGCGTCCCATACTCCGCGGCGCTCGACGGAAATTTCTTCCGCATTTTCGCTCGCGTGCATCCACAGAAGAAGTTTCCCCACATCTCGCTCCTCTTTCTCGGCACGCTGACCTTCCTCTTCGCGCTACTCTTCAAGCTGCGGACGGTCATCGCCGCCGTTCTGGCCATGCGCCTCATCATTCAGTTCATTGGCCAGGCTGTAGGTGTCATGCTTTTGCGGCGCCGTTGGCCTCCGGAGCGCCTGCCGTTTAAGATGTGGTTGTATCCGCTGCCTGCGTTGTTGACCATCGCGGGGTGGGTCTGGCTGTTCCTTCGAACGGGAAAAGCTATCTGGTGGGGGTTATTCGTGATTCTTTTGGGACTCGCTGTTTTTCTCGTGCAGTCGCGCTTTCGCAAAGAATGGCCGTTCGCCGCGCCTCCCTCTGAGGCCGCCCAATGAATATTTGCAATCCGGCCCGGCCAAACGAGCTGGGGCAACCTGTCTGCGTGGCACAGCCAATCCTGGCTGTGCGCCTTCTCGTCGTCTGCTTACAGTTGCTTTTGATCTTTGCAGCCGGCACCAAGGCCCAATTCCCTCCCGCTCCCGGCACAGGTCCGGGACTTCCAGAAACCGTGGAAGCCATCGAAAATGCCCGCGTGACGACTCGCATCCTCTACATTACCGCCCATCCCGACGACGAATCTGCTTCCGTGCTTACCTATCTCGCCCGTGGTCTCCATGCCGAAGTTGCGCTCCTCTCTCTCACACGTGGTGAAGGCGGGCAGAACGATCTCGGCCCGGAGCAGGCTCCCCAGCTTGGGCTCATCCGCTCGCAAGAGTTGCTGGCCGCCACGCGCGGCTACGGCGTCAAACTCTTTTTCACTCGCGCAAAAGATTTCGGCTATTCCAAAACTCCCGAGGAAACAGAAAAAGTCTGGGGCGACGAAGTCCTGCAGGACATGGTCGAAATCATCCGCACCTTTCGGCCAACCGTGGTCATCAACGGCTGGGGCGGCGTCCACACAGGCCACGGCCATCATCAAGCCGCCGGCATTCTGACGCCAAAAGCTGTTCAGCTCGCGGCTGATTCCAATTACAAGCTCCGTGGCTCGTCTTCCGTCCAGGAAGACGCGACCTGGGGCGACCGCCGCCCTATTTTGTTGCTCGATGTGGATCGCGGCGAAAAGCCGCAAGGATATCCTTTGCCGCTCGACGATATTTCGTCGCTCTACGGAAAATCCTGGCGCGAGATCGGTCTCGACGCCTTCGCCAACCATCGCACGCAGGGCATCACGGGCTTCTTGAACTCGCCCTTTCTCCGCCGGCCCATCACTGTAAAACGCGAAGACGGTGGTGACTTCGATCTCGCTTCTCTCAACGAACCCCTGGGCCCCGCTCGATGAGGACTTTGAGGTTGCCAACCGCGGCGTGGATCCCCTCATGCGTGCCGTCGATGCTTCCCTCGTCGCCGCACGCGATGCCGCCCTGCGCCTGGAATGGAAGGCTTCTGCCGATTTCCTGATCGCAGCAGGGAAAAAGCTCGACCAAATTCCGCTTCCTGCCCTCTCGAGCCAGACTCCCGCTCCCGTCCAGTCTCTTTTCCGAAGCATTCACCGCAAGCGTGAAAAGATCAACGCCGCGCTCGTTCTCGTCGCTGGCGTCCGCCTCGATGCAATCTCCGATCGTAGCGAGCTCGTTCCCGGTGAAACCTTCACCGTTCGCGTCGATCCGCACCACCGCGACGCCATCAACGGCGATTTTCGGAAAATCAGCCTCGCTCTGCCTCACGACTGGAACATCGTCAAAGAAGACCCTGAACCGAACGGCGCGATTCGCTTCACGGTTGCTATTCCGCAGGCTTTGCGCTTTCCTCAAAACGTTTCCGACTGGCTTCTTTGGTCCCAGCGAATCCCGGACAATGCTCCGGGCCTGCCTTCTCCCGCTTTACTTCCCGAGCCGCCGCCGCTCGCGACTGCTGCGCAAGACGTCGTGCTCGATGGCTATTCGTTCACCGCTGTTTCTCCGGTCACCAGCATCCGCGCCACATCCACGCGCGCGGATCGTATTGCGCCTCGCGTGGTTCCGGCGTATGCGCTCGCCGTCGAGCCGACGCAACGGATCAGCGTCCTGGCGAAGCCGTCACGGCCGCGAAAACCCTTCGAAGTCCTGCTTCGCATCCACTCCTACGCCACGCAACCTGGCAAGGTCAGCGTCGGCCTCGACGCACCGCGCCTCTGGATCGTAAGCGCTCCGGTAACTCTCAGCTCCAACGGCGTCGGCGACCAATACGCTCGCTTCAAAGTAACGGCGCCCCTGAAGCTCGCGGCCGGCAACTACAAAATTTCCGCCCGCGCCTACAACACTGCTGACCGCACACCCAGCGCCAAAGATCAAAAGTTCACTCTCTCCCTCGAACCTTTGCCAACTATGCCCACGCTGCTGTGGGCGGAGCCGGCGCACTGTCTCGTCCACGCCTTTGCCATCAACGTGCCGCAGAACCTTCGAGTCGGCTACATCACCGCGGAAAGCGAACCCATCCCCGACGCATTGCGCATGCTTGGCATTCAGGTCGAACTTCTCGATGCGCAAGCGCTCGCCTTCCGCGACCTCTCCAAATTTGACGCCGTGGTCGTCGGCGTGCGCGCCTACGAGTTGCGTCCCGAACTTCCCGCCGCGAACCAACGCCTGCTCGATTACGCAGCGAAGGGCGGCACGCTTCTCGTGCAGTACCAGCGCGATTTCGTTTGGGACAAGTCTTTCTTCGCTCCTTATCCCGCGTTGATCTCTCCGCCCGCGCCCCCCGCAAAGGAGGGCGCAACCCCGGCCCCGCGTCCTCTGCCGCGCATCACCGACGAAAACTCGCCGGTGAAATTTCTCAAGCCTAACGAACCGCTTCTGAATCGCCCGAACAAGATCACGCAAGGCGATTTCAAAGACTGGGTCCAGGAGCGCGGCCTGTATTTCTGGACGCAATTCGATTCGAAATACACGCCACTTCTCGCCATGAACGATCCTGCCGAGCCGGACCTGAACGGCGCCCTCGTCTATGCTCGCTACGGCAAAGGCGTGTACATCTACACCGGCATTGCCTTCTTCCGCCAACTCCCCGAAGGCGTCCCCGGCGCCTACCGTCTCTTCGTTAATCTCTTGTCCGCCTCCCGTCCGCCGCGTTGACCTCAACCGCAGCTGCTCACAATTTATTTATCCCGGCCTCCTGGGCCAGTAACTTACCCGCACGTTAAAGGCTCGAGCCAGCACCCGCGTGCTATTCTTCCGGCGGTACCTTCAAATTGTTAGGGAGAGCAATCCAATGGCTGTAAAGCCTGTCCCCGCGGCTGCGCGCCGCTTGCGCGCGCTTTTCACGCTTGCTGTTTGTCTTACGATTTTCTTGTCGATGGCGTCGCCGGCGGCTGCGCAAAAGGAAAAAAAGAGGAAAAAGGACGCCAACGCGCCCTCCGACACCCATACCACCATCCCCATGCCCGACGAGCAGCAGATTGACTACAACATTTCAGAAATGCTCGGCGCTTGGCAACTCGGCGACATTGACCGCCTGCGCCAAACCTATGCTGATGATGTCGTCTTCGTCAGCGGCCTGTGGGCGCCTCCCGTCTTCGGCTGGTCCAACTTTCTGCCCCTGTACCAACTGCAGCGCGCACGCATGCAGCAGGTGCGCCTGGACCGCGTGAACACCTATATCAAAGTGAGCGGGGCAGTAGGGTGGGCGTGCTATCAGTGGGATTTCGGCGGAACGGTGGACGGTCAGTCAATGACTGCTCGCGGGCAAACCACTCTCGTGTTCGAGAAGCGCAACGACCGCTGGCTGATCGTGCACAATCACACTTCCGTAGCGCAAGGTGCGCCGCCCACTACCACACAGCCGCAGCAGCCAGCCGTTCCGGCGAACACACCACAACAACAGCCCAGAAAACCTCCAAACTCTTGATGCTCAGCCAACCAGGCGGCGGCAATCGCTAGAAGCTTTTCAGTCCTTCATACAGCCACATGCCGGCAATCACCAGCAGGAGCGCTCCCGCCGTGATGCCGCTGGTCGCAATCGGCTTCGACAACCGCGTGATCTTCGCTATCAACTCGCGCTGTTCTTGCGCTACGAGCTCGCCCGCCGCATCGATGCACAATTGATCGTCTTCATGGGTGGTGAGGATGCTCCGCCACAGCAGCAAGGCTAGAAATGTGGCGGTGACGATTCCCCAGACGATCAGAAGGTACATAATGGGCCCCGTAAGCGTCGCTTCCATCGTAACCTCCGTGGAACCGTGCCGCGGTGCCTGCCGAGAGGATTAGAGGTCGACAGGCAAGGGGTAAACCGGTATTCACACGGAGTATAGCACTCTGGATTTAAATTTCCACTGCTTAGCATCCAAGGAACAGATAGGGCCTTGGGGCACCGCCGAGCGTGACATACGCGCCAGTGGCCCCCGCGGCCAACTCCTTGTGGCTACTGGGCGATCTAGCTATAAAGCCGAGACCATGTGGGCTATGGCGTCGTCGAAGGTGGCACGGCCTTCAAGATAGGGCTGCCAGTAGCGGGTGAGCAGCGTCAGGTAGTTTTCCCATCCGCGCTGGTATAGCCCCTCGCGCTTGGCGTAGGGAGTGTAATCGCCGTCTTCCGAACTGTGCTTGCCACCTTGCGACGCATCGCTTCCCCCTGACCCGCTCGGGACCATGCGGTCGCTTGCTGCGTCGCCCTCCGTGTCCATCACCGGCTTGATCACCTCACCCGTGGTATAAAAAATCAGCGCGTGCCACAGGTCTCGCGGGATCGGTTTGTCGCGTTGGCGGCACTCTCGCGCGATAGCTTGCTCCACCGGCGTGGCGATTCCGTGCGACGCTTCATGGAAGAGCACCTCCAGCGCCGCCGCGCCCTGATTGCGCGCATCCGTGCCGGCAATGGTGACGCGCAGCGGGTCGAGCGTGGTATAGGCTCCGGCGGCATTGGCGACGGCGCTTACATCCACGCGAATTTTTTCGTTTGGCCATTGCGTTTGGTAAATCTCCGCGAGCCGGTGCGACAATCCGACGCCCTGCTCGCGCACCAGCGGAGCCACGCGCTTGATCCATGCGCGGTTAGCTCGGTCATCGGCGAGCCAGTGGTGGGCCCGGTAGACCGGCGCGGCGCCTTCCAGAATTTGCGTCAACTTCCCCGGCAACCCGGCGTCGCAGGTTCGTTTTTTCGCGCCGGACAGTTCATCGCAAGTCTCAAAATCGCCGAGCTGGTTCTTCAGCAGCACGAGTTCCGTGCTGAACAGCAAATCCTTGTCGGCGTAATTCGCCGCATAGTAGGAGACCGCGTCATCCCAAGCCCGCTGCTCGGGGCCGGTGAGTGCGGGCTTTGCACCCGGCGCGACTTGCAAGACGGGTTTGGCTGACTTTCCGGACTTTGCGCTCCCGGCGGGAGCCGCGCTACGCTGCTGCCGCGCTGCTTCATACAGCCGGTGATGGAGATTGATCCAGAAACCGCTGTGCAGTTCGAAGACGGGAAGGGGTCCGTAGACCGAGTCAATTTGCGGAGCGGCTGCAAGCGCGGTCGCAAATAGCAGCGCTACGACAACCATAAGTACAGGCACGCGTAGAGGAGTGCATCGCATGGTGAAGTGCCAGATGGTAGCGCCAACCGTGCCCGCGCACAAATGAGGATTAGGACTCTGGCGCCGCGCCTTACCGGCTAGTCTTGGCGGCGGCTGCCAGCCAGCGATCGAGAAGCTCTTGTTGGTTCGCGGGCAGATTCTCCGCGAACGCCACGCCAATGCCCAGGCCCGGGCTGATGTACATTACCGTTGCCACCGATTCGAACATCTCTTTTTGATTGTGCAGGTGTACGTGGATTTGCGTCTCTCGCGGAAGCGGACTGAGCATGTCGACATAACAGCCAGTGCGGCTCACGTCCGAAGTCCGCGCGGTAAATTCTGTGGAGCTGAGCTGGTCCGTGACTTCCGCCAGAGGAACCAGCGGATAGCGGGGCGCAACACGGCGGTCAGTCATCCCGTCAGGTATTCTCGAATCTCCTTGTGCCCCG